>DATILZ010000493.1:0-3038 GCA_035475995.1 Hanamia sp.
GTGCAAACGGAACAGATGATTATACTTACAGCAACTATTTTATAGGAAGGACTGCATCGACTTCTTATGGTGATATTCCTCTTAAAAATGATGGAATTGCGGCACAGCAAATTATGATACAAAATACAGGCGGACTTAAATTCAGGCTCGATCCAGTAAGTGGGCGATGGGAATCGGAAAATTGGATAGCTGCAGTTAATTTAAACAGTACATTACCCAACAACTTATTTCCTGCAAATTTTCCAGTACGACTTTTTTTTGATGCCGGAACCTATGCAGAAGCATGGCAAAAAAATGCTTCTTCATCTAAGTTTTTATACGTTGGCGGCCTCCAATTATCGCTTTTAAAAAACGTAGTAAATATTTATGTACCACTCATTTACTGCAATGATTTCAAAGAATATTTAAAAACAGACAGTGAAGCAAATAAATTTTTAAAAAAAATAACTTTTAGTATTGATATTCAAAATTTTCGATTAAGTGATATTTTAAATATTCCTGACCTTTAACTTTTTCCAGATAATTTAAACAAACTTCCTTGCGAATTTCCTATTTAAAGCACGCCAATATTGATAAAGAAAAATGGGATGAATGTATCGCTGATTCAGCAAATTCATTGATCTATGCGTACTCCTATTACCTGGATATTATGAGCAAAAACTGGGATGCGCTTATTCTAAATGATTATGAAGCGGTAATGCCATTAACGTGGAATAAAAAATTTGGAATTTCTTATTTGAGGCAGCCGGCATTCACACAGCAATTAGGAATTTTTGGAAATATGATCTTTGATGAAAAGATTACTGAATTATTCGTCAATAAAGCGTTAGAGATATTTCCATTTGCAGAAATAAATTTAAACTATGCAAATGAATACCAAAAGGCAAAAACAAAAAAGTGTAATTTAATTCTTCATTTAAATCGCTCATTTGATGAAATAGAAAAAGGTTTCAGAAAGGATTTTTTGAACAAGATCAGAAAAAACAATTTAATTTATCAATCATCAGAGGAAATTGAAAAAGCGATACAATTATTTAAAGAAAATTATGATGAAAGAGTACGTATTCCCTCAAATGCATATCAGGAGTGGCATCAGGTAAGTAGTGTTTTAAAAATGAAAAAACAACTGCTGGTGAGAAAAGTAAATTCACCGAATGGAGAAGTGCTTTCAGTCGCAATGTTTTTAAAAGATAACCGCAGGATTTGTTATTTTCTATCCGCCACTTTACCTGCAGGACGCAAACTGCAATCACACTATTTTTTATTGTATCATGTGATAAAAGAATTTTCAGGACAGGATTTGATTTTTGATTTTCAGGGTTCCGCAATTCCGTCTATCAAATCTTTTTTTCTAAAATTCGGAGCTATCGAACAATCTTATCCTTTTGTCAAAATCAACAGGCTTCCTTTTTGGAAAAAATGGTTGAAGAATGGTTATGACTTTTTAAAAAAATAGCTTCCACATGCTTATTCAGCAGAAAAGAAAAAATTCATATTTCTTTCAAAATATTTTCCAAAATCAGATCAGCAAAAATCAAATCTCCCGGGGTCGTAATTTTGATATTATCTTTTTCTCCTTCGATCAAATTTACTTTTAACCCAAACGCCTCCACAACAGTTGCTTCATCTGTAAACTGGTCTTTATAATCAATTTGATAAGCCGGCAATAAAATTTTACTATGAAAAGTTTGCGGAGTTTGTATAAGTTTTATTTTCTTACGGTCAATAATTTTATTCCCGTTACTTGTCAACATTCTCACGCTATCACTGCAATCTACAGCCGGAATTGCATTTCCCAATTCCAAAGCCGCTTCATAACATTTCTTAATAAGATCCTTTGTCAGCAAACATCTTACACCATCATGCACAAAAATAATTGCTTCATCCTTTACCAAAGCCAGCCCATTTTTAACAGAATGAAATCTTGTTCTTCCACCTGCCGTGATTATAATTTTTGTCGCATCAAAATAGCCATCAACAATTTCCTGCCCTTTTCCAATATGTTCTTCCGGTAAAACTAAAATGATTTCTATATCATCGTAAGTATCTAAAAAAACTTTGATGCTATAATATAAAATTGGTTTGTTTTTCAGAAATAAAAATTGCTTGGGAATGTCATTCTTCATTCTTGTTCCGTTTCCGCCAGCTACAATTAATGCAATTTTCTTCATACCTGAGTTCTTTAAAAAAATTTTTGAGCATCAAAGTTAATGGAATCAGGTTAGCTAATTTCTGAGGCAAAAAAATAAGATTAAAAGATATAAGAGCAACGGAAAAAATAACAGGATTTCGGATTTTATTTACTGTAAAAAAGTTTAATTATATAGAATTAGTCGCTTAAATCGTGATTCTGCTATTAGAATTTCAATTAGTTTGAAAGCTGAACGATAGTGCGCGGTGGGAACACCGCCACGGCTGACAATTTTTGAAACAGTTTATTTTACACTCCCTTACACTGTCAGTATTTCGAGCTTTATCAAATCCACCCTTCCCATATCACCCAAGTTCACTATTCTCCTCCAAACCCCTATCAATCCCAATTTTCCATCCACCAAGAAAATTCTTTTTAAATCATTTCGGGAAGGAAGTTGCATACCTTATCCATACCTTATCTATACCTTTCCCATACCTTTCCTATACCTTTCCCATACTCTCCTCATACTCTCTTCATACTCTCTTCATACTCTCCGCATACTCTCCCCATACTCTCCCCATACTCTCCTCATACTCTCCTCATACTCTCCCCATACTCTCCTCATACTCTCCTCATACACTCCTCATACATAACTCATACACTCTTCATACGAAACTCATACAGAACTCATACTCTTGGGGAGTCCGCTTGGGTAGTATAAAGTAGATTGTGGTAGTATAAAGTAGATTGTGTAAACAGTTTTAGAGTTGGCACCTCTGTTGAGATTTTTGATGGTATTGGTGGTGCAAATTAGTTTCCGGAGTTCTAATGGGTACTCAAAGTAATTGGATAAGTTGTCCCAATTATCTTCCCAGGAGGTGATGGCATATTTATATTTACCCTG
>DATILZ010000494.1:0-11170 GCA_035475995.1 Hanamia sp.
TATGTTGAAACTCCCGTCAATAGCCTCCATTCATAAAATTGCTACATTATAAAAAGAGCTAATTGAATTAAGAACAGGAAGAAGAATGGATGAATCTTTAAAAACAAAAATTAGAATAATGCCAGCAAACCTGGCACATAATTTTTCGCTACTGCTACATCCTCAACAATAGGTATTTTTTGTGAAAGCCCTTTTTTTTAAAAAAATATTTTTGTTTTTTCTTTTAATATTCAAAAAGCTGCTCTATATTTCACCCCGCTTATATTTATCAAAATTAAAAACCAAACTAAAATGAATTACTATCTCAATGCTTTAAAGAATTATGCAATTTTTACAGGAAGAGCCCGCAGAAGTGAATACTGGTATTTTGCGTTATTCAATATTATTTTTGTATTTATAGCAATCATGCTTGACAAAGCTTTAGGAACCACTTTTACCATTCAAACTGCCGCCGGACCTATTAATTTATTTTATGGTTATGTCTATATCATATACAACTTGTTTGTTTTGTTACCTGCACTGGCAGTGTTAGTGAGACGACTTCATGATGTGGGAAAAAGCGGTTGGTTTGTTTTAATTTGCCTTATTCCAATTGTAGGTTCTATATGGATTTTGATTCTTCTTTGTACAGACAGCATTCCTGGTAAAAACCAATATGGATTAAACCCAAAAGGCATTGGAAATTATGATGAAATAGATCAGGTTGGGGAATACCTGGACAAATAAAATACTTCTTTATAAAATGCAGCCTGCAGGAAATTTTTTCTTGCAGGCTTTTATTATATAAAATATGAAGCCTGAAATATCGGTATAGGTAGTATCAATTCTGCAAAATAAACTGGCCTTGTGTTTTGATTAATAAAAATGATTTTTTAGTTTTACCTCACAAGTGCAGAAATATATAATGTAGAAAATTATCAGTATGATAATAATGGAAACAATATAAAAATGACTGATAATTATTCGGTTACTACTTACGAATATTATCCCGATTTATTAAACAATCTTACCACGGAACCCCATATTCTCAAATAGCCAAAAGCCTCGTGAAAACAACAGTGGTAAATAATGGGGCGATGTGGTAACAGTAAATCATACCTATACTTTTGATGATAATAAAAGAACTACCAGCGAAACGGATACCGACGAAGATGGAGAGGTTTTAGTGAAATCATACACCTACTATTAATAGTGTGGAAAAGAATTAAAGTCAGTAAAACAATAAATAAGCATAATTCTTATTTCCCTTTAGCACTGCTGGAATCAGTTTTGATATGAGATGAGTCTTTTTTCGTGCTCAAATCAATTGAATTGTTTGTGTCAGGGATATTTCCATTCACATTTGGTACCGGCACGGTTCTGTATGTTTCTGAATCTTTCCCGGCATTATTTTTATGATTCTTGCAGGCAAAAAGTGTAACGGAAAATAAAGCGATTATGATCAAATTCTTTTTCATGCCGGTTGATTTATGGTTAATAAAAAATATTACTATAAATACCATGCCGCTTTCAAAGTGAGTGGTGAAAATATTAATTCACCATTTTCAATTCGCGTTATCATTCACCATTCCATTCACAATTCACCATTTTTATTTACTTTGTCATAACAATCAAAGGAAATGAAAACGATTATCGCGGATCAAAAAGTGTTTATCAAATCAGATTTGATTATTCTTATTGCAGGCGCAACAGTAGTTATTTGTGCAGCATTTTTTTATTATTTACAGCTAAACCCAGTCTTGGCATTTATTACTTCCGCTGCCGCTGTTGCTTTACTGGCAGCTTTGGTGGGCCGCAGTATCGAACAATTAGGAGACCGGTTTGGAGCGGGGGCAACAGGAGTTTTACAATCTGCTTTGGGAAATCTTCCGGAATTATTTATTGCCATTTTTGCTCTCAAAGCCGGATTGATCAATGTTGTAAAAGCCGCGCTTGCGGGTTCTATTTTATCCAATCTCTTGCTGGTGCTCGGCCTTTCATTTTTTGTTGGAGGATTAAAACATGGAACTCAAAAATTAGGTTCATCAAGAGCACGAACAATTGTAACCCTTATGTTATTATCGGTAATGGCAATGGCGATTCCGTCTTTAGCTTATTGGATACAATCAGCAGCAGCGCCTCATGAAGAATCTTTTTCTCTAATCGTTGCAATCGTTTTGCTTGCATTATTTTTATTGTACCTGCCGGCTTCATTGAAACGTGGAAGAACCGGCCTCACTTCTGAAGAAGATGTTGGAGAAAAGCCACGCTGGCCGCTTTGGCTTGCGGTGGCTTTACTGGTAGTGGCCAGCGGCTTAGCAGCTTTTGTTTCTGAATGGTTTGTAACTGCACTGGAACCATCGATGAAAGCATTGCATATTTCTGATGAATTTGCAGGGCTTGTGATCGTTGCAATTGCCGGAAATGCGATTGAAAACGTAGTAGGCATCCAGCTTGCAGCAAAGGGACGCTCAGAATATGCTTTTTCGGTGATCATCAACAGTCCGTTGCAAATAGCGCTGGTGCTGGCGCCATTATTAGTGATCATCAGTCAGGTATTTGGATTGGCTTCATTCACGCTGGTTTTTTCTCCAATGCTTCTGGCAGCAATGTTTCTGGCCATCGTACTTGCTGCATTTATTTCTTTTGATGGCGAATCAAACTGGTTAGAAGGTGCAGCATTGATAGCAATTTATATTATTATCGCCACTGCTTTCTGGTGGGGATAATTGGAAGGTCTTTATTAGAAAACAGTAAACCAACAAATAAGTGTGTATTTTCTTTTTTCTTTTTATAAAAATTATCCATGCTGTTTTAAAAACATTTCCATTTTAAACATTAGCTTTTGGTAAAATAACCTGACTTTTCAAACCATTTATTGAAACTTTTTAAATCGTTTTTAATGCCTTCCTCGTCATTATCTTTTATACTTGTCAGAAGTATTTGAATTTTATTTGCAAGACTAAAAAAATGAATTTTATTCAAAGAAACAGGATGATATTGATGTTGATAATATTTAAAAATTCCGCTTAAAAAATCCTCTCCAAATTCATCCAACAAATACATGAAATCATAATCCCGATCACCGAAGGCAATGTCACCAAAATCAATAATGCCGCTTATTCCTTTATTTACTGTGTCAAACAAAATATGGTCTTTGCTAAAGTCGTTATGAACAAGGGCAGGAGCGTATTTGAAGTTATTTTCATTGCATAAATATTGCGTAAATAATTTTGTGATTATTCCTCTTTTATTTTTAGAAATGTTTGGAAAAATCAATTGTTTTGCCTGCTCAAAATTATCAGAATATTCTTCATAAGGATTCATCGTTTCTAATCTACAATTTTTTAATTCAGCTACAGAAAAAGAATGAATTTGATAAAGAAAGTTTGCAATTGTTTTTTGAATGAAAAGTTGTTCTTTTTTCTTTAATGACTGAAATATTTTATTGGTGAAAATTTCACCTTCAATTTTTTTGTAACCAACAAACTTTGTTTCAGGAGAAATAAATCCAAACTCAGGAATTTGAAGATTTAATGCAGGTTTTATTTTTGGTAATACCAAAATTTCCCGTCGTATTTGTTGCTTTATTTCTTTTCTTTTTGCAAATCTGAAAATGTTATTTTCATTTATCAAAAATGCGATGCTGTTATCGCCTTCACCCATTTTTTTTATAGAAAAAATGTTTAAATCAGGAAAATCCTGATGAATAATCATGATGTAGTTTTGAAATTTTTTCATTGACTCCATTAAATTTACTACAATCGGATAAAGAAAAGGTATTGTTCTTTTTCGCCGTTATATCAATACAAAAAGTAACCTTTTATCCTCATTACCACTCTAATTAAACAAACAAGTATAATGGCTGAATCAGATTTAAATGCACCAGGAGCTCCGGGTATTCCTGCACATTGGACATCCAGTGCCAAAACAGGAATTGGTAAATCAATCAATAATGCTTCTAACGTCATCTTTACTTTGAGCCACGGCATTTTGAATGAAGTGTATTATCCCGGGGAAGATATTGCCTGCATCAGAGATATGGAAATATTAGTGACAGATGAAGAAGGTTTTTTTTCTGAAGAAAAAAGAGATACGGATCATTATATTGAATGGATGAAGGAAGGTGTGCCTGCATTTCGTGTGGTGAATACGTGCAAACAAAAGCGATTTTCAATAGAAAAAGAAATTATTACCGACCCTTTGAGAGACACGGTTCTTCAAAAAATAACATTCAAACCACTCCTTAAAAATGACCAGAGAAAATACCATTTGTTTGTTTTGCTTTCGCCCCATATCAATAATAGCGGAGCAGGAAATACCGGCTGGCAGGATGAATTTAAAGGAATTCCGATGTTACTTGCTTCAAGAGACGGAATCTCATTGGCGCTTGCTGCTGATTGTGGTATCTTTTTAAAAAGGTCTGTTGGTTATGTTGGGACATCAGATGGTTATATGGATTTGAAACAACACAAAAAGATGGAATGGGAATACCAGCGTGCGGCGAATGGAAACATCGCACTAATGGCGGAAATAGATATTTCCAAATCAAATGAATTTGTTTTGGCACTTAGTTTTGCGTCAACAGCAGAAGAAGCAGCGCATCATGCATGGGCAAGTCTATTAGATGGCTTTGATATTTCGGAAAAAAGATATGTTTCAGAATGGGATCTCTTTCAAAAAAAATTAAAAGACATCAGGACCGATAGAAACAGCATTGGTAAAAATTTACGTGTAAGTGCAACAGTATTGAATTTGCATCAGTCCAAGCTGTTTCCGGGTGCGGTAGTTGCAAGTTTATCCATTCCATGGGGCGAGACAAAAGGCGATGAAGATATTGGTGGTTATCACCTCGTTTGGCCAAGAGATCTTGTAGAAAGTTCCGGAGGGTTTCTTGCCTTAAAATCCCATGAAGAAGTTTATAAAGTGCTTAATTACCTGATGTCAACTCAGGAGAAGGATGGTAAATGGAGTCAGAATATGTGGCTTGATGGTGTTCCAAACTGGACCGGTTTGCAGATGGATGAAATAGCACTTCCTATTTCTGTTATTGATCAATATCAATGTGAATATTTTGTCGAGCCTGGTAAATTAAAAAGATATTGGCGTGGAATAAAAAAAGCAATTTCAGTTTTGATAACAAATGGCCCTTCCACACAGCAAGACCGGTGGGAAGAAGAATCCGGATTATCTTCTTTTACACTTGCAACAGAGATTACTGCTTTATTGGGCGCTGCAAGTTTGGCCAATGCGAATAATGAACCGGAAATTGCAAAATACTGTGAAGAAACAGCAGATTACTGGAATGAGCAAATAGAAAAGTGGACTTATGTTACGGATACGCCTTTATCAAGAGAAGCCGGTGTGGATGGGTATTACATGAGAATCAATCCTTATCATGCACCAGCGGAAGAAGTAAAAAATAATTTTATTTACATAAAAAACCGAACGCCGGAAAATGGCAAAATGCATTTGTATGAATTGATTTGTGTAGATGCGCTTGCACTGGTCAGGTTTGGTTTACGGGCCGCAGATGATCCTAAAATTTTAAATACTATCAAGCTCATTGACAAAAAATTAAAGGTAGAAACGCCTTATGGCCCATGCTGGCACCGCTACACAAATGATGGTTATGGAGAAGATGAAGAAGGAAATGCGTACACCAATTCGGGTTATGGAATTGGAAGAGCCTGGCCATTATTAACGGGTGAAAGAGCCCATTATGAAATTGCTGCGGGGAATATTGATAAGGCAAAAATGCTTTTAAAAACAATGGACGGATTTTCGAATAATGGCTTACTTCCAGAGCAGATTTGGGACACTGAAGACATTCCTGATAAAGGTTTGTTTTTGGGAAAACATACCGGCTCTGCAATGCCACTAACCTGGGCACATGCTGAATATATTAAGTTGTGTGCTTCTATTAAAAACAAAAGAATTCTTGACATGTCTCGTCAAACGGAAGCACGTTATTTGAAAAAGAAATCTCCTTCGCCTTATACAATATGGCGCTTCGACTGGCATTGTGAAACCATTTCGCAACAAAAAATATTTAGAATAGAGGTAATGGCTGCGGCAATTATCCGTTGGTCATCCGACAACTGGGAAACGTACAGAGATTTAGAAACAAAAGACACTAATTTGGGAATTTATATTGCTGATATTGATTTTAAAAACGGTCGTTCAAATGAAATTGAATTTACCTTTTTCTGGAAAGAAGCAAAGCGGTGGGAGGGGAAAGATTTTGAAGTAAAAATTGAGAATTAATTGTAAAACCCATTTGTTTTTGGAAGTTTATTTGCCTCTATTAATGAATCTAGTTCTAAAAATTTTTCTTTTATTAAGCTCAAAGCAAAAGCGGCTGCAGATGCGGTAAAAACTGAATAATCGAGCGGCGCTTTTATGCCTCTTGAAAATGTCATTGCGATAGCAAAAATTAATAAAAGCCATCCGCTTAATCTGGCAATTAAAGAAGTTTTAAAACCTCCTATTAAGCAAACTCCAAATACTATTTCGAGGAATGTGGATGCCCATGCAATGAACGGAATTATCGAAGATGGTACTACAGGATTTAATGTTTGTGTATAGTTAAGAAAGTTGTTCCAATTGCCCCAGGCAGAAACTTCCTTGCTCCAAAAACCAAAGCGGTCGGCTACAGCAGAAAGGAATCCGGCTGCTATAGAAATACGTAAAAACAGTTTGATGATTTTTACTTTCATAATCTTTATCAGTTTTAAAAAAGAGAATCAGGCAAAAAGGCAAAATTGATCTAACGGAATGAGAACGCAACCAGTTAATACTTTTGTTACAATTTTTGCAGATAAGGCAGTTAATGCCGTGTCTTTTAAAGGAAGTTCACTTTTATTTTTTGAAATGCATTCATGCAACATCATTCCTATCAAAAAGGTTTTAAATCGCCTTTTTTCGTGAAGGTGTTTAAGATTTTTATATGCAAGAATAAACGTTTCTTCCATCAATTCCTCTGCGTCAGTATGATCAAAATTATAGGACAGGGCAATCTTGTATAATTGTTCGCTATATTTTCTGATTAAAGTTTTAAATTTTTCTGAATCTCCACTGATGATCATTTTAATAAGAGCCGCATCAGTTAATTGCTGATTTGCCATAATATTTTTATTAAATAAATGCTGTGAATTGATTGGGTATCCGCTTTTAAATGTACGACTTAAAAGAAGTAGTATTCTATGAAAGTGTTTTTTGAATGGGCAAAAGCAATTGTTTTTATTATTTTTTTCCTAAAAGGTAAATGAACAGACTTTTTAAATTGAATTTAAATGCAGCAAACAAAGGAATAAGGTAAATTCTTATTTTTCCGAACAGTAATTATTTTCCCTTAACTCCTTAAACGATTCTAAACTTCTAAACCTTTCTTAGGATTTTAAATTAAACTCTTCTAAACATTCTTCAAAATCCTCTGCCATTCCAGGCTCTTTTCAAAACCATTTCTCTGAATTATCTTCGCCGCAAAAAAATACATGAAAAAACTCTTATCAGTTCTATCGGTTATTTTATTTTTAAATACCAGTTTAAAAGCGCAGGATTCTTCTTTTGTAATAAACGGAAATCTTGAAAAAATAAAAGACGGAACGATCTATTTAAATATTTACAAAGAAGGCGAAACATTCAGAGATTCTGCTTTTATTAAAGACGGAAAATTTCAATTTACCGGTTTTGTAACTTCTCCTTTTTTTGCTTCTCTTACAATGCCTGAAAGGAAAGATGATTATTTTACATTTTATGTAGAACCAACAACCATGCAGGTTACAGGACGCGGAGATTCTTTGAAATTATTATCAGTGAAAGGCTCTTCTATCAATTCTGATGACAAATTATTAAAAGAAAGAATGAAATCAGTTACCAAATGGGAAGCTGAAAACAGTAAATTATACGAGGAAGCGTATAAAGCACATAACCAAAAAATAATGGACAGCCTCGACCAGGTAGATAATAACGTGTTGGATGCAAAAAGAAAAGTGGTGGCTGCTTTTGTAAAAGAAAATCCGGCATCTATTCGTGCTGCAATGGCAATCATTGAAAACTACAGTTACTATGCTGAAGCAAACGATGTGGAACCATTATATAATGCATTGAATGACAAAATTAAAAATTCCCGTAAAGGAAGACAGATCAAACAAATGATCGATACTTATGCAAAAGTGGCAATCGGTAAAGCAGCTCCGGAAATAGTGCAATTTACTCCTGATAGTTCAAAACTTAGTTTGTCTTCTTTAAAAGGAAAGTATGTTTTAATAGATTTTTGGGCAAGCTGGTGTGGTCCATGTAGGCGTGAAAATCCCAATGTTGTTGCAGCTTTCAATCAATTTAAAGATAAAGGCTTTACTGTTTTAGGTGTTTCTTATGATACCAAAAAAGCAGCATGGTTAAAAGCAATTGCTGTTGATCACCTTGACTGGAAACAGGTTTCAGATTTAAAAGGCTGGAAAAATTCCACCTCAAATGAATATGGTATAAAAGCGATTCCATCAAATGTTTTGGTAGATAAAAACGGAGTAATTATCGCGAAAAATATTTTTGGAGATAATCTGGTGAAGAAGCTACATGAAGTGTTGGATTAAGCAATAACGGTGCAACTCATTTTAACAGCAAATATCTCTACAAGGAAACTATGATTCTGTAATATTTGTTTGATTACTGTTCAATAAAAATCACTCTTTCACCACCAATACCTTAAACGTACCAGGAACGAAACTTCTACGCCGGGAAGTAGCATTTGGCTCTGCCGGAGCTAAATTAGCCGCAGGCAAAAACAAAGTATTATTTGTTGGATCAAGGGCTATGGTGCGGGCTGTTGTTTGAGTAGGAACTGTTTGTGCCATATCAAAATGATTCGCATCTTTTTCTTTAATTACCGTCATATTTCCTTCTCCACAAGAAGCGAAAACGAGATTTTTATTTGCATCAAAAACAACACCATCACAGCCTTCGCCGATTGGCAAAGAAGTAATCACTTTTCCATTTTCTGCATCAACTACCACCAACATTTTATTATCACATCCTGCAAAAAGCCGGTTGGTTTTTTTATCCAAAGCCAGTCCTGTGGCAGATTCTCCGGGTGCAATCGGCCAACGGTTCATCACTTTATAATTTTTCATGTCCACTTCTGCAATCTCATTTTTATCTTCCAGGTTTACAAATAATTTTCCTTTTCCATCGCTGACAGCTTCTTCCGGTTTTGCATCAAGATCGATAGTTGCTATTACTGTTTCTTTTTCAGGATCAATTACGGAAAGAGATTTACTGCGGCCATTACAGGTAATTATTTTTTTAGAAAAAGGTTCATAACTGATCGCATCCGGATTTTCTCCGGTAGGGATTTCTTTTAAAATTTTATTGGTAGAAAGGTCAAAAACAAAAACGTTATTTAATCTGCCGTTGCTGGTATATCCTTTATGAAGATTGTTGTCAAAAGCGATTCCATGCACGCCTGTAGTTCCAGGAATAACGCCAATAGAATCACCGGAATTTTCATCCAAAATATTTACCTGCGATCCATGAGAAACGTAAACTTTATGGTCATTCACTGCTATATAATCCCAGCCACCACTGCTTTTAATCGGATAAGTTTTTACAACTTTAAAAGAAGTATTTTGGCAAAAAGCGCTGCCATAAACAAGTGTTCCAATAAGGAAACTTACAATTTTTGATTGCATAAAAAAGGTTGATTTGAACGTAAGGTATGAAAAGTTTTGAATTGTTGATTTTGTCGATTCTGATGAGGATATTATTTTCCAATGAAGAAATAAAATCAGTTATTCCAATTTAAAGTCATTCGTAGGAAACTGGAATCGTTATCCACATAAAAAAAGAGCCGCAAAATGCGGCTCTCTATTAAAGAATAAATTTCTAATATTATCCCAATGCAACTCTCTTAAAAGCAACTACTTTCAACTCAGGGTCTAATCCTTTCAGAAAATCTCCTACAGATTTATTGCCGTCTTTTACAAATGCCTGTGCCATCAAAGTGCTTTCTTTAAAGAATTTATTCACTTTTCCTGCAGCAATCTTTTCCGCCATTTCTGCCGGTTTGCCTTCTGCTTTTATTTGTTCAATAGCAATGTTTCTTTCGCGCTCAATTGTTTCCTGTGGCACCAAAGCTGCATCTATCGCAATCGGATTCATTGCAGCAATTTGCATCGCTACATCTTTTCCGGCTTCTTCATTCGCTTTATTCAAACCAACCAAAACGCCCATACGATAAGAACCATGAATGTAAGCGGCCACGTATGGCGCTTCTATTTTTTCAAACCGGGAAACACTAATCTTTTCACCAATTTTTGCTACCTGCTCATTCAGTTTATCAGCGATGGTTTCATTGCCAATTTTTACCGCATTTAACTCTTCAACAGTATTTACATTATTTGCGATTGCAGCATCCATAATCGATTGTGCAAAGGCGATATAATCTGCATTCTTACTTACAAAATCAGTTTCGCAACTTACATTAATGATATAGCCTGTTTTATTATCTTCTGTAGTTTTTGCAATTACCACACCTTCTTTTGCTTCACGATCGCCACGGAGCGCGGCTACTTTCTGTCCTTTTTTTCTTAAATAATCAATCGCTGCTTCAAAATCGCCGTTTGATTCTACCAAAGCTTTGCGGCAATCCATCATTCCGGCGCCTGTCTGCTGACGCAATTTATTTATCTCTGCTGCTGTTATTGTTGTTGTACTCATTGTTATAAATTATTGAATTATTCAATTATTAGATTATTGATAGGCTGAATGCTGAAATCTAAACTTCCTAAACCTCCTAAACTTTCTAAATCATCCATCCTGTCCACTCATAAAGAGATTAGCACATTGGCCCATTATCTCCTTGCTCCACCCGGGCCTCTGTTTCCTTGTCCTGGGCCTGCCACTCTGCGTTTTTGAGGTCCGGCCGCACTGCGTCCTTTTCCTCCGGCAGGTGCGCCACTTCCTCTGCGGCGTTCTTTACCTTCGTCAGAGCCTTCATCAAATTTCATTGCGCGGGTATTTGTTTCTTCAGTTTCTTCAGTTTCTTCTTCTTTTTCTGCTTGTCTTTCTGCGAGGCCTTCTGCAATCGCAGCTACTATAAAATTAGTAATGATGGCAAGTGACTTGGTAGCATCATCATTTGCAGGACTAGAAAATTCAACTGTGTTCGGATCGCAATTCGTATCAACCA
>DATILZ010000495.1:0-16328 GCA_035475995.1 Hanamia sp.
TGATTGAAACAATTCTGTGTTTGCTAACTTTTCACTTCCGCCAGTAGGCCAGTTTTCTTTTGGCACATTATTAAAATAAGGGTCTGGTCCCATTACCTGCACAACCTTTGTTTTTTTATCTATAATATTTCCATCAACCAGTTTTACCATATTATCACCATACGGGGCTGCAATTGCGGCATTGTCTTTTATATCAACAAAGTTTGGATCCACCTTATCTGTTAGCCGCGGAGTGTCGCTTACCGTTTGAAGAAAACCCAGAGAGCCTGCAACTTTTTCAGCTGTTGGGGATACGGTTCTATCGGTATGCTTTTGCGCCCATAATGTAAGGCCTGTAGAATTTTGATTGTAAATTGTCCAGAAAATAATGGAGATGCCAAAAATGAATAAGAGCGCGCCAATTCCTCTTTTATCCTGACCAGTTGCTTTTATATAAAGTGAAACATAAAAAGCAATAATTGGCAGACAGGCAAAGATAAAAGCATCGTTCGATTTGCTGCCCATAATGGTGGAACCAAAAATTAAAGAAGGAACGATCCATCCAATAATGGCTGCAATGATCGCCGGTAAAAAAACATAACCTAAAATTTTCCCCATAGGCATATCTTCTGCTCTTTTCTCTTTTTTTATTTCGCCGATTCTTACTTTTTTAAGATTAGACGCAAGAATGACCATTCCTATTACAAGTCCTACACCTGCGGCTGCAAATGCATAACCCCATCCATATTGATTTCTGAGATAGGCTGCTACGAAATTACAAACCAAAGCACCGATATTAATTCCCATGTAAAAAATGTTGTAAGCATTATCCTTCAATGGTTTCAGGTCTTCCCGGTTATAAATATTTCCAAGAATGGTAGATATATTTGGCTTAAAAAAACCATTGCCTACAATAATCAGCAATAAAGAAATATACAAAGCTGTATTTCCGGGAATAGACAAACCAAAATATCCCAAAGCCATTAAACTTCCACCGAGAAAAATAGATTTAATATATCCCAAATACCTGTCAGCAATAAGGCCGCCGATAAAAGGAGTCAGATATACAAGCGCGATAAAACTTCCGACTACATCCGCACCCATTTTTTCGGTCATTCCTTTCCCGGTATTTCCGTCTATAAGGTAAAGCAATAATATTCCAACCATTAAATAGTAAGCGAACCGTTCCCACATTTCCGTCAGGAAAAGTACATACAGCGCTTTCGGATGTTTGCCTTTTTTGTGTGGTTCAAGGTCAACGGGAATTACCTGGTCTTCCATAAAGGTTTAATTTGTTTTTTTTAAATAATTTGGAGAGTGATGGTATAAACGATTGTAAAGTACAGAGAATTTTAAAAAAGCCTTTTATTTTTTTATCAATACTCAAATAACAAGTTTCGAGGTAGATAAAATTTCTGAAAGAATATAGGATTCCTGCGTAAAATCCTGGCAGTAAGGACAAGTAATTGCAATTCCTGTTTTTCTTTTCGACAAAAAAGAATGAAAAAAGCGGCTCAGGAACCGCTTTTTTCAAATTAATATTTAATAAACGCTTTTTAATGAATTCCATGCATTTTCTTTATCAGAATTTTATTCAAACCAAACATAATCAATCCTGCCACGATAGGGATAAAAGTAAAAATGAGGAAGAAAACTGAAATAGAATATTTAGCCGTTATTCCATCTATCAAGCTTCCCGTAAGACCTGCTAAAGTGTTGGCAATGAAAGTGGCCACAAACCAAAGCCCAAACATGAGTCCCACCATTTTTACAGGCGATAGTTTGCTGATATATGAAAGTCCTACCGGCGAAACACAAAGCTCGCCCAATGTGTGAAAGAGATAGGCCAGAATGAGCCATATCATACTTACAGATGCTGTTTGTGCACCACGCTCAACAGGCATTCCGCCATATGCAAGAATTGCAAAACCAATACCCAGTAAAATCAACCCGATACCAAATTTCATTGGGCCGGATGGATTGTATTTGCTTTCCCAGATTTTAGAAAATAATGGTGCGAAAGTGATGATGAAAAATGAATTTAAAATTCCAAACCAGGAAGCAGGCACTTCTGCAACCGGCGCAGCGAATTCTTTATTCACCATCCAGAAAACCAATCCCCAGATAATAACAAAACTGGTTGCTAGGAAAATATTTGACAACGCGTAATTCTTAAAAGTTTTTTTGAAAAGATTGATCAACACTATCGTTAAAATGATCATCGGAACAATTACCAAAAGGGTATTTGCCCATTTAAAAAATGAAGCGCTGTTGCCTGATAAAACACGGTTGGTATAGTCTTTTGCAAAAATGGTCATTGAACCTCCCGCCTGTTCAAAAGCCATCCAGAAAAATATGGTAAAGAATGAAAATACCGCAATTACAATTATTCTGTCGCGTGTGATTTTTTTAGACTGACGGCTTTCTTCTATTATTTCTTCCGTTACCGGATTTGCATGTGGATCTGTTTTAGCAAGTGCTTCCTCTTTTTTCGGTGAAAGGCCAATAGTGCCAAATATTTTTTGAGCAAAAGCAAACTGCAACATTCCAAAAAACATAAAAATGCCCGCCAGTCCAAATCCGTAACTCCATCCAACTTTTTCGCCAATGTAGCCGCATAATAATATGCCGAGAAATGCCCCGGCATTGATTCCCATATAAAAGATGGTGTAGGCCGAATCTTTTTTATCACTGTTGCCACTATACAATTGTCCAACGATAGAAGAAATGTTTGGTTTGAATAATCCATTTCCAATGATCAGGAATGCAAGGCCGGCATAAAAAAATGCGTGTGTTTCAGCTGCCATACATGCGTGGCCGATGGTCATTATCAATGCACCCAGGATAACTGCTTTTCTATATCCTGTAAATTTATCCGCAATCCATCCACCGATAATCGGAGTTAAGTAAACCAATCCTGTATAAACTGCATAAAGCTGAAGCGCTTCTTTTCTTTCCCACGCCCATCCGCCATCCGTTACAGATGTTATCAGAAAAAGTACCAATAATGCCCGCATTCCATAATAACTAAACCGCTCCCACATTTCTGTAAAAAAAAGAATGAATAACGACGGTGGATGACTCTTGTGTTCGAGTGCTGGTTGCATAAGCAGTAATTTTATTTAGTGTTTAAAATTTGGTTTTTAAAAGTTTGTAAAATAGCAATAAATATTAAATGAGAATTCATTTTCACAAAAGTTATTGAAACGGCATTTTTCGTTGAATAAAAATTTAAGTTTCATAACTTGCCAACTCTTTTTTAATCCTCATTAAATAAAAATCATTTTGAATATTCTTATCCTTGGTTCCGGTGGCAGGGAACATGCATTTTGCTGGAAAATAAACCAGAGTGAATTGTGTTCTGAATTATTTATAGCGCCGGGAAACGCCGGTACAGCACAGTTTGGTGAAAATATTCCGGTTAACATAAATGATTTTGAAGCCGTAAAAAATATTTGTGTTTCAAAAAATATTCAAATGGTAATTGTAGGTCCCGAAGAGCCTTTGGTAAACGGGATTTATGATTTTTTTAAAAATGAAGGCGAATTAAAAGATATCATCATCACCGGTCCATCAAAAGCAGGAGCACAACTGGAGGGCAGCAAAGCTTTCGCAAAGAGCTTTATGGAAAAATATCACATCCCTACTGCAAAATATAAAGAGTTTGATGTCTTGAATTTTAATGAAGGGTTGGATTACATTCAAAATCATCCATCGCCTGTTGTTTTAAAAGCTGATGGATTGGCGGCAGGAAAAGGGGTAATCATCTGCCAGAATTATATAGAAGCATTGGCAGAATTTGAATTGATGATTCAGCAGTCAAAATTTGGCGAAGCCGGAAAAAAAGTTGTTGTAGAAGAATTTTTGAATGGAATAGAATTAAGTGTTTTTGTGCTTACCGATGGGGAAAATTATGTGTTGCTTCCCGAGGCAAAAGATTATAAAAAAATTGGCGAAGGCGATACAGGACTGAATACCGGAGGAATGGGAGCGATAAGCCCGGTACCTTTTGCCACAGAACATTTTATGCAAAAAGTGACGCAGAGAATTATTGAACCTACCATATCCGGACTAAAAAATGAAGGAATTGATTATAAAGGATTTATATTTTTTGGTTTGATAAAAGTGAATGAAGAGCCAATGGTTATTGAATACAATTGCCGGATGGGCGATCCTGAAACGGAAGTGGTTTTGATTAGATTGAAAAATGATTTGGCAGAATTATTCGTCGCAATGGATCAGCAAAAACTGGATACTCAAAAAATAACCGTAGAAAAAAATGATGCAGTAACGATTGTAGCCGTGAGCGGCGGTTATCCCGAAGCGTATCAAAAAGGGATGCCGATTGAATTTTTATATTTGGAAAATCCGGAAGCCAGGAAACACATTGATGAAGGCGAAGGAGCGATTGTTTTTCATGCCGGAACAAAAAATATGAATAATGAAACCGTTACAAATGGAGGCCGTGTTCTTGCAGTTTCTGCTATGGCCGAGGGATTGGGCGATGCTATAGAGCTTTCGAAAACCATCCTCGAGCAAATTCGTTTTGAGGGAATGTATTTTAGGGGTGATATCGGGTATGAGTTTGTAGACTGAAGAAAGATCGCCTTCATGCCTGAGGTGTTGATGGTTTGATGTATGATGTTTGTACAATATTTGAAAAAAGGGAAATTGTCCAGGGAAATGAGGAAATGAAAATTCCGGTTTTTTGTTTCTTTACTGAAATAATAAAATTGAATTGGAGAAAGTTGGTTTTATCAGCTCTGCACAAATTATATTAAAATATTTTCCCTTTAAAACAATTTCGAATTTTTAATTGCGTTTCCTATAAAACCCGCAATAGTAATCGGTTGTAATTCCAAATTATTTCCACAACTTTGCAGGCATTAATAATTTTTCAATACCTCAAATAAAACGATGGGCCTTTTTAATTTTTTCACACAGGAAATAGCTATTGATCTTGGTACGGCAAATACTCTTATAATTCATAATGATGTTGTAGTTGTAAATGAACCTTCTATTGTTGCTTTAGATAGAAATAATCCCAAAAATATTCTTGCAGTGGGCAAAAAAGCATTGATGATGCATGAAAAAACCCACGAAAGCATTCGCACTGTTCGCCCGTTAAAAGATGGGGTAATTGCAGATTTTAATGCTGCAGAACTGATGATCCGCGAGATGATCAAAAAAATATATCCTAAAAAGCCTTTATTTCCACCTAGTTGGCGCATGATGATCTGCATTCCGAGCAGCATCACAGAAGTAGAAAAACGTGCGGTAAGAGACAGCGCCGAACAAGCAGGGGCGAAGGAGGTTTATCTGCTGCATGAACCTATGGCGGCGGCTTTGGGAATCGGGATCGATGTGGAAGAACCAGTTGGAAATATGATCATTGACATTGGCGGCGGTACTACAGGCATTACCGTTATTGCCCTGGCAGGTATTGTTTGCGACCAGTCAATTCGCGTTGCAGGTGATGAATTTACGGCAGATATTATGGAAGCCTTGAGACGTTATCACAGTTTATTAATTGGTGAACGTACTGCAGAGCAAATCAAAATCCAGATTGGAGCAGCAATGAAAGATATTGATAATCCTCCTGATGATATGCCGGTAAATGGACGTGATCTGGTAACCGGAATTCCGAAACAAATAATGGTAAGCTACCAGGAAATTGCAGAAGCGCTTGACAAATCAATATTTAAAATAGAAGAAGGAATTTTAAAAGCACTCGAAACAACGCCTCCCGAGCTCGCGTCAGATATTTACAGAAGAGGTTTGTACCTCACTGGCGGCGGTGCATTGCTTCGCGGCCTCGATAAAAGATTGGCAGCAAAAATTAAATTACCTGTTCATATTGCTGACGATCCTTTAAAAAGCGTAGTTCGTGGCACAGGCCTTGCATTAAAACATTATGACCGGTATCCTTTTGTAATGAGATAGAGAGTTGTGAGTGTGTATAATTTTTTGAACCGGCTGAAAAACATTTAAAATCCTGAAATTTATTGTTCTTTATTTTCATTTAATCAATATTACATTTGCAGCAATAATTATTTCAATCTCTATTAAATGGCTGTTATTGTAGGCAGCCCGGATGAAAACCATGCGCAATATTCTTCTCTTTATCCGTATTTATTTCACGTTTATTTTCTTCTTATTTCTGATGGGATTGTCTTTTTATATGCTCTTCAGTTATAATAAATATCATCATGCAGCCTATTCAAAAATAGCGAGTGAGGTAACCGGAAACCTGAACAAAAAATACAATAGCATTGAATATTATTTTCAATTAAAAAAAACGAACGATTCATTGGTAAAAGCTAATGCTGAATTGTATAATAAGCTGAAACAGGATTATGAAGTTCCGGATACTGTCAATAAAATGGTCATTGATACTTTAAAAGTTGATTCTTTGCAACAGCAAAGAAAATATTTGTACATGCCCGCGAAAGTTGTTTACAATTCAATAAATCTTTTGAATAATTATATAGAACTCCATCGTGGCGCACAACAAGGCATTACTTCAGATATGGGTGTGATTGATGTAAATAGTTCTGTAGTAGGAACTGTCGTAGAGGTAAGTAATAATTATGCGGTAGTTATGAGCTTATTGCATGAACAAAGCAATTTGAGCGCCCGCCTTAAAAAAGGTGGCGAAACCGGCTTTGTAAGTTATGATGGAAAAACACCTGGTATTTTATATTTAAAAGATATTTCCAAACAGGCAAAAATAAACCAGGGCGACACAATCGTTACCAGTGGGTTTTCTGATAAATTTCCACGTGGGTTATTAATTGGCTACGTAAAAGATATTTTAAATGATAAAAGCAGCAGCACTTTTACAATCAGAGTGATTCCTGCCGCCAACTTTGAAAACCTTCAATACGCTTATATTATTAATAACCTTCAAAAAGAAGAGCCGGAGCAGCTTTTAAAGAAAGTGAAAAGCAAATGAGCAATTTAGTAAAAAATATTATCCGCTTTTGCCTTTTAATACTGGTGCAGGTTTATGTTCTGAACCAGGTACCTCCGTTGCATAGATTGGTAACACCATACATTTATTACGTATTTATTTTATGGCTTCCTTTCAAAATGGGTAGGCGGACACAGATGTTGCTTGCCTTTGCTTTGGGATTTACCCTCGATTGTTTTTCAAATTCTTACGGGCTACATTCTGCTGCCTGTGTGCTCATTGCTTACATCCGGCCTTTTTTAATCAATGTACTTATTTCGCAGGAGGGAACAGAAAGTAATTACTACGAACCTTCTATTCAAAGTATGGGATTTACACCCTACCTCACTTACATTACGATCCTAACTTTTATTCACCATACTTTCCTCTTTTTTTTGCAGGCTTTGCAAACCGGCGGTTATTTTTATTTTCTTTTAAAATCTTTAACTTCTACAGCAATAAGTCTGCTATTAATTTTGTTGATAGAATTGTTGTTTGTGAGGAAACAAAGATTTAGGACAAATACTATTTAGACGTAATTTTGCACTGAAATTTTTGCCTCCGGTACCTTAAAAATCAATCTTTCTCTGTGTTTAACCAATCCAGAAAAAATATTATTATTGCCATGTTCCTGTTTATGGGACTGATCATTATTACAAGGCTGTTCAGCCTGCAAATAGTGGACAAGAAATATTCTGTAATGGCTAATGAACAAGGCAGATTCCGTATGGTCGTTTATCCCAACCGTGGAATCTTATTTGATCGTAAAGGAAGAGCCATTTTGAGAAATACCGTTATTTACGATCTGATGGTAACACCCTCGAAGATGCATGGAATGAATATGGACACTGCTGACCTTTGCAGGATCTTGAAAATTGACACTGCCGAATTCAGAAAAAGAATTGTTACCGCCATTATAAAAAACCGCAGTTACCGTCCCTCAGTTTTTGAAACTTCACTTTCTGAAGAAAAAATTGCACGTCTGAATGAAAGCATGTATAAGTTTGTTCCGGCTTTTTACCTGCAGGCAAGGCCGGTACGCGATTATCCTTATGATGCGGCAGGAAATATCCTCGGTTATTTGTCGGAAGTAGATTCCAATTTTTTAAAAAGACACGAAGCGGAAGGATACCAGATGGGAGATTATGCCGGCAAAACAGGCCTGGAACGCAGTTATGAAAAAGTGTTGATGGGGCAACGGGGAATTGAATACTGGAAACGCGATAATAAAAACCGGCTCACAGACAGGCTTGAAAACGGAAGATATGATACCGCTCCCGTTCCTGGGGAAAATCTTCACATGTCGCTTGATATTGATCTTCAAAAGCTGGGTGAGCATCTGATGGAAAATAAAGTAGGCGCCATTGTGGCACTGGATCCAAAAACCGGAGGAATTCTCGCCCTGGTGAGCAGTCCGACTTTCAATCCCAATTTGTTGACTGGCGCCGAAAGAAGAAAGCATTTTTCCCAGTTATTTTTAGATCCAAGGTTGCCATTGTACAATCGTGCGGTAAGCGCCACCTATTCACCTGGCTCTACATTCAAAACATTACAGGCGCTGGTAGGCCTGCAGGAAGGAGTGATCGTGCCCTCCACCAGGTTTACATGTACCGGGGCTTTTTATGGTTGTGGCAAACCAATGAAATGCCTTGACCTTGGCACTTTCAACTTAACCCAGGCAATTACCGTTTCGGATAATACTTATTTTGCTAATGTGATGCAGCGTTGTATCAACAATCCGGCGTATGGTTCTGTTGACAGCGCTTTGCGTGTTTGGGATCATTATATGTATGGATTTGGGCTCGGAAATAAATTAGGCATTGATATTCCCGGCGAGCGGAGCGGCCTGATACCAACGCCAAGAACCTACAACCGTATTTATGGAGAGGGGCACTGGAACTTCTGTACCTTCCGCTCTGTAAGCATCGGCCAGGGAGAAGTATTGGCAACGCCACTGCAGGTAGCAAACGAAATGGCTTATATTGCCAATAAGGGATGGTACATCACTCCACATATGATCGATTCGATTGATGGCGGCGATAAATTTGGACTGCTCGATTCTTTTAAATTGCGGCATCGTCCTTTGAGTATTCCCGATTCGATATTTGAATATGTAGCCAATGGGATGCAGGGCGTGATGGAAACAGGAACCGGTGCGGCCGCAAAAGTTCCGGGAATTGTCATTTGTGGTAAAACAGGAACCGTGGAAAACTATTACAAAGGCGTTAAGCAAAAAAGCCATGCTTTTTTTGCCGCTTTTGCCCCAAGGGAAAATCCGAGGATCGCGATTGCCGTTATTTGTGAAAATGCAGGATTTGGAGCTAGTTCGTCGGCACCCATTGCCAGCCTGATGATTGAAAAGTATGTGAAAGATTCTATTACTGAACCTGACCGCGTTGCAAAGATTGAATCTATTTCAAAACTTAATCTGATGCCTGCACGTATATTGATAGAGATCAGGCAAAGAGATTCCATCGCTAAAGCGAAAAATGCAAAATCATTACTGGAAAAAAGTTATATAAAATCCATTAAAGATACTACTGGCATTGAAGATGAAGATAATTCGGATGCTATGGATGAATTGAATAAAACGAATGATTCCGTACCGTCAAAAAGAAAAACAAATACAATTCCATCAAACACAATAACCGACACAGTTCCTTTAAATAAAGAGAAAATTAAATCACAACCGGTAAACGCAGTGCTTCCGGATAGAAAAAAGGCCAAAATCAAAAATGATTCTTTACACTAAAATACCTTTTCAACTTTAAATGCGGGATCAGGCTATCATATCTAAAGGAATAGACTGGATAAGTGTATGGTTATATATTATCCTGGTTTCTATCGGTGTGCTTTGCATATTTTCTGTCGAGTATCATCATAGTATCGATATTTGGCGGGACATTGCAGGCCTTAAAAAAAATTACTCACGCCAATTATTATTTGTCGGAATTTCTGCCATCATCGCTACTTTTATTTTGCTTACAGATAGTAAATTTTTTACTGCTACGGCCAATCTCAGCTATGCTTTTGGCATCGTGCTTATGATGGCTACATTTGTTTTGGGCAAAGATATTAATGGTTCGCGTTCGTGGATACCACTTGGTTTTTTCAATCTTCAACCGGTGGAAACGTGTAAAATATTTACTGCTTTAGCGCTTGCAAAATATTTGTCCCGGCCTGAAACTAATTTTCAAAATGCCCGTTCGCAATTGATAGCCGCAGCTATTGCCCTAACCCCGGCAGTTTTCTCTCTTTTACAAAATGAAACCGGCCTGGCGCTTGTTTATTTTTCATTTTTAATTCCAATGTATCGCGAAGGCCTTCCTCCTGTTTATCTGATCATCGGGTTTTCATTTGGTGTCCTGGTTGTTGCTACTATATTGGTCGAAAAAAATTTACTGGCTCTCATTCTCACAATTATTGCTGCAATCGTTATTTATGTTTTAAGAAGAACAATCAAACGGGATAAAGCAGTTTTAATTGTTATTCTCGGCCTCTGGATGCTATGTGTAGGAATTCAAAGATTTGCGGTTCCCTATATTTTTAAACACGTGTTGCATCAATACCAGGTAGAAAGGATCATGAACACTTTTGGCGTAGATTATGTTCCTGATGCAGAGACAGCTGTGCTGGGCAAAGAAGATAAACTAGAACAGAGCAAAACAAAAAAAGCGGCAAAAGCGAAGGAAAATTATAATGTGAAACAATCAAAAATTGCCATTGGTTCCGGCGGCCTTTGGGGAAAAGGTTTTTTAAAAGGAACGCAAACGCAAGGTGATTTTGTACCGGAACAACACACCGACTTTATTTTCACCTCTGTAGGTGAGAATTTTGGGTTTTGGGGAAGCACTTTGGTCGTGCTTTTATACGTTGCGTTTATGCTTCGCATCGTTTTCTTAGCCGAAAGGCAACGAAGTACTTTTACGAGGGTTTACGCTTATAGTGTGGCGGCAATTATTTTTTTCCATGTGTCTATTAATATCTGTATGACAATCGGGTTAGCTCCTGTGATTGGAATTACATTGCCATTGATGAGTTACGGAGGTTCCTCTTTGCTTACTTTTACCATTTTAATTTTTATATTGATCAGACTGGATGCAGACAGGCAGATGGTTTTAAGGTAAATTGATTTTAGAATAGTTTGAAGGTTTAGAATAGCTTGGATAGTTTAGAACGGTTTAGATGGTTTTAGAATAGTTTGGTGGTTTAGATGGTTTAGAATAGTTTAGATCGGCATTGATGATATAAAGTTGAAATAGTAATTATTTATTGGTTCACTGCAAGAGCCTCATTGCTGATTTAAAATCATAATCGGTGAAAATGTGTAAATCCTTGGCCAATCATTCATGAAAATTCGTGGCCAAAAAATTTTTTTAAATGAAAATAATTCCATTAAGCGAAGGCGCTTTTACCGTAGATCAGACAAAAAGATTCATCCCTTTTAAAGTAGATGAAGATGATCTGCAACAACGAAATAAAGGAAGCATTTTGGTAGAAATCCAACCCTTTTTAATTATTACATCAAAAGATATTATCCTTTGCGATACAGGACTTGGTCTTGCAGACGAAAAAGGCCAGTTACAAATTCATAAAAAGCTTGCAGCCAATGGCATTAATGCTTCAGATGTTACTAAAGTGCTTCTTTCCCATCTTCATAAAGACCATACAGGCGGTATTGGCTTGCCCGATAAACAAATAGCCAGCTTTGAAAATGCTACTTATTATATCAACAAAAATGAATGGAAATTTGCTTTCAAAAAAGAATCATCTTCTTATCGTACCAACGATTTCTTGTTTTTAGAAAAAAGCGGAAAAGTAAAATTTACAGAAGCTGATGGTGATATTGATGGTTATATTCATTATGAAGTAACCGGCGCTCATTGCCCCTATCACCAGGTTTTTAAAGTTATTGAAAATGGTGAAATTGTTTTTTTTGGTGGAGATGTGGCTCCACAACTGCAACAAATGAAAAACCGTTTCAAAGCAAAATATGATTTTGACGGCGCCGCAGCCATGGAATTACGAATGCAATGGTGGAAAATCGGCGCGGAGGAAAAATGGACATTTTTATTTTATCATGATATAAAAAATCCGGTTTTCAAATTTAATTGACAAGTGTTTCAAACTCATCTTCTCCAAATACAACCTTTATAATATCTTCATAAAAATGAATCACTATTTTAAAATAGGAAAGCTGGCCGCTACTTATGGTACAGAAGGGCAATTTATTCTTGAACACAGCCTCGGCAAAAAGACTTCATTAAAAGGCCTCGAAACCATCTTTATTGAAGAAAAAAAAGACGGCTTTTTGCCTTATTTTATTTCATCTGCTAAAATAAAAAGCGGTAAAGAAACTTATGTCAAACTTGACGGAATTGATTCAAAAGAAGCTGCGCGGGTTTTGGTAAAAAAAGAAGTATGGCTGACTGAGAATGATTTTAAAAAATTCACTGCTTCTGCTGCACCGATTTCTATGCTTGGATTTACGATTATCAATAATAATGAATCGATTGGAGAAGTAATTGAAGTGATTGAACAGCCACATCAAATTTTATGCGTGATAATGATGAATGGAAAAGAAGTTCTTATTCCCATTCATGAAAATTCTTTGGAAAAAATTGACAAAAAAAACCGCAAACTTTATGTGAATCTGCCGCAAGGACTATTGGATCTTTAAAAAAGTGAATTGAAAAAGCAGGCTTGTAAAAATAACTTGAAAACAAGAATCCAGTTTATTTATTGCTTTACTGCATTTTCATATTTTCACATTAGAAAAAGAGTGGAGGATATCGGACTCGAACCGATCACCTCAAACATGCCATGCTTGCGCTCTACCAGATGAGCTAATCCCCCTTTTATTTGAAATAACCGCTGCAAAAACGCTTTCTTGCGGCGGCAAATATAATGACAAAAAGCTTAACGCAAAAAGCAGAATGCGAAACGCAGAAAGCAAAAGGCAGAAGGCAAAAAACTTAATGGAGAATAAAATTGCATTCAGCATTCAGCTCTCAACCTAATCTCCCCAAATTTCCGCCTTTCCTTCGAGCCAAAGTTTTACAAGACGGTTAGAAACTGATTTTGGTCTTTCTAATGGATAACCCAAAGCCCGGTCCCAGCAAAGGCTCGCTAAAACTCCCAACGACCTTGCCACACCAAAAAGCACTGTATAAAATTCATATTCTACCATTCCATAATGAACCAGCAAAGCACCGCTGTGCGCATCTACATTTGGCCATGGATTTTTTATTTTGGCAATAGAGCCTAAGATATTCGGTACCGTTTCATAAATGTTCCAAACGGTTTGCACCAGCTTATCATCAGGCATATGTTTTTTACCAAATTCCATTTGCGCTTCAAAACGTGGATCGGTCCTTCTTAAAACCGCATGGCCATAGCCCGGAACTACTTTTCCCTCCGCTAATGTTTTCTTTACATAATTTTCAATCTGCTCTTTTGAAGGAAGATCGCTTCCGATTTCTTTTTGCATTTCAAAGATCCATTTGATCACTTCCTGGTTTGCAAGTCCGTGTAAAGGGCCGGCCAACCCGTTCATTCCGGCAGCAAAAGCAAGATACGGATCACTCAAAGCAGAACCCACCAAATGAGTGGTATGCGCAGAAACATTTCCGCCTTCATGATCAGAATGTATCGTCATATAAAGCCTCATCAGTTCTTTAAAACTTTCATCTTCATAACCCAGCATGTGTGCAAAATTTCCCGCCCAGTCCAGCAATCCATTCGGCTGAATGTGTTTTCCATTTTTATATTTCCGGCGATAAACGTAAGCTGCAATCCGGGGAAGACGGGCAATCAAATCCATTGCATCGTCAAAAACCGGGGACCAATAATCTTTTTTGCTGAGGCCTTCCGCATATTGTTTGGCAAACTGGCTTTCGGTTTGAAGCGCCATAATTCCCACTACAAATTGCGTCATCGGATGCGTAGTATCGGGCAATGATTCAATCGTATCAAATACATAATTTGGCACATGGCTTCTGCGTTGCCACACGCTGCTCATGTGTTGTGCGTCATCGTCTGTTGGCAAATCACCAACCAGCATTAAATAAAATAATCCCTCTGGCAATGGTTCGTTTCCCCCCTCTGCTTTTGGAAGTTTTTCTTTTAATTCAGGAATAGAATATCCACGAAAACGAATTCCATCCTGCGAATCGAGAAGGGACGTTTCTGTTACCAATCCTGTAATGCCGCGCATTCCCTGGTAGATCTGTGATAATTTTACTTCGCCTATAATCCGGTCTCCATAGTTCTTTACAATCTCTTTTACTTCAGCAGAAACGAGATCTGCCTTCGCCTTAAATTTGTCTTTAATTACTCCCATAATATAAAATAGTTGTTATTGTGATTGAACGTTGTTGAACAAATTCAACAGCGTTAAAGTTAACCATAGCGCCGGTGTTTAGCAAAATAAATATTATAACCGGCTAAGGATAATAGAAAATTATTTTGCAGTTTTCCGGTACAAATACCAGGCAAGAATTGCAAAAGCAAAATTTGGCAACCACGCTGCAACTATTGGATTGAAATTTCCTTTTAATGCAAAAACCGATGCAAATCTTCCTACTAAAATATAGACCACACAAATTAAAACGCCTACAGCCAGGTGAAACCCGCTTCCGCCGCGAATCTTGCGGGATGCAATACAAGCACCGATTATAGTTAAAATAAAAACTGAAACCGGGTTGGCATTCCGGTTATTTTTTTCGAGCAATAATGAATTCACGTCTCCTGATCCCCGCAGTTTTTCCAGTTCAATGAATTGATTCAATTCGGGTGTGGTCATTTTATCTTTCATGTATTCATCACGCTGCAGATCGCGTGGTTTGAAATTGAAATTCATTTGTAAAACCGGTGTGTCCGTTACTTTTTGACGCAGCCCGTTTATTCTTCTTTCCACTACGTTATTCAACCGCCATTTTTTAGTAGCTGTATCCCAGGTGATGGTAAGAGCTCTTAAATTATAAACAAGGTTTGTTTTATTAAATCTTTGAATAAAAAAATTGCTTCCGGATTTATTCGTAGTATCATAGTACCGGATACCTGCGTATGAAAATGAATCCAGTTTGAAATATTTGTTGCTAAGGGTAGAAGTATTTACATAACCTCCATAATTGAAATCTATATATTTAGCATTAAAATTTGCCCATTTTTCATTTGCCGGCGGAAGAATATATTGATTGCACCACCATAAAAAAATAGTAAACAAAAAGCCGCCAACAACGTATGGACGCAGGAAACGTCCAAAGCTGATGCCGGTACTCAAAATCGCAATTATTTCTGATCGGTTTGCCATTTTTGAAGTAAAAAAAATGACTGAAATAAAAATAAAAAGCGGAAAAAGCATCGCATCTATGCGCGGCAAAAAGCCAAAATAATATTGTTCGAGGATCTGTTTGGCTGTAAGGCCGGTTTTCGCAAAATCATCTGTTTTTTCGCTTAAATCAACAATTACAACCAATATCGTAAGCGCAATAAGGCAAAAGAAAAAAGTGGTAAAAAATTTCTTTATGATATACCAGTCGATAATTTTCATACAGCCACAAAAGAAGTGTGATTAAAAGTAATTGTCAAAAGTAATTGAAAAAAATTCAGCGTAATTTATATGCTTTGATTCACAGTTGTTTTATGAATATTTTAAAAACAGCAAACGAACTTTTAACGCTGATTTCTGCTTTAGGAAAATTATTTCCTAACAGATTTTTTTGCAACCAATTCGAAAGAATCTTTGATAAAGTTTTTTAATTGCGACTGAGACAATGTTCCATCAATGATTATAGTATTCCAGTGTTTTTTATTCATGTGATAACCGGGCAAAATGCACGCATATTCTTCACGCAACTCAATTGCTTTTTCGGGGTTGCATTTCACATTGAATTGCAAAGGCGAAGATGATAAAGAAACCAGCAAAAAGATTTTGTTATTCGTTTTAAATACCAGCGTGTCTTCGCCGAAAGGAAAACTTTCTTCTACATCTTTTAATGATAAAACATAATCTCTCAGGTCTTCGATGTTCATAGAAAAGTAGTATGAGTTAAGTAGCAAGAATCAGGAAAATAACTATTCCCCAATAATTTAATAATGGAATAATTCAATAATTTAATCACCCTTCTCTGGCCTCAAAATTCCAGTCACTACATTCTTTGTGCTCAATAACAATTTCGCTGCATCCTGTACATCTTTTACGGTCAAGGCATCCACATATTTATCGTAATTAATAAAGTAATCCGGATTGTCGCCAGGGAAAACAAAGCTCTGCAATTGAGAAAGCCAGGTTCCGTTTTCTTTAATGTCAACTTTATGCTGTTCTTTCCATTGCTTCTTCACTTTATCCAGATTTTCTTTTGAAGGGCCGGTTTTAATGATGTTTTGAATTTCT
>DATILZ010000496.1:0-3968 GCA_035475995.1 Hanamia sp.
TTTCTTTTGTAACATCGGTAAAAGTGCCATCGCCATTGTTTCTTAATAAGGAATTGGGTGTTTTTCCAAATTTTTCTTTCCAACCACCACGCAGCACAAAAATGTCTTTGAAGCCGTCATTGTTATAATCTGTTTGCGTCATGTATAATCCGCCGGTTAAATAACCAAGTCCTGATGAATCAGACATATTCGTAAAAGTGCCGTCACCATTATTCCTGTAATAGCGCATCGGTTCAGACAGTGACCAACTGCTTAATACAATATCAGGATAACCATCGTTATTGAAGTCATCAACAATATTTCCGCCAGCCTGTGATTTATAACTCAGGCCTACATTCATCGCTACATCAGCAAAGGGTTTTACCAGGTGTAATGTATCATCGTTCTTTATTTTTAAAAGAAATTGCTGTGGCACTTGTTGTGGATATGCGCCAATGGTCATGTAGGCAATGTTCATCAGCCATTTTGATTCTAAATCATTCGGGTTGTCCAATAAGATGGCTTTATAAATTTCAATCGCTTTTTCCGAACCAGTTTTATCCTGATGCACTGCTGCTTTTGAAATAGGAAAAATACAAGATTCGGCGTTGTGGTTATGAATGCAATTCATCCTTTCGCCTAACCTTAAGTAACTAATAGCCAAATCTTTCATCACAGCATGCCTTTCATCAATATTTCCCAGTGATATTTTTTTAAGTACATCTTCAAAAATATCAATCGCTTTTTGTTCTTCGCCCAATTGCAGTAACGCATTGGCCTTATTGTTCATCGCCTTTATTAATACTTCTTCATCAGAAGAATTATTGATGATAGAATCAGAAAATTTTACCACAGATTCAGGAGAAAACATATTTTCAGGTTTGTTATTATTTTTTTCAATCTTTTTTAAAAGGTCCACCATGTCCTCGTTTGGAATCGTTTTGTGAAGGCAGGAAGCGCAAAGTATCATCATAGTGCTAAAAAAAAGTATTGAAATTGCCGCATGATTTAATTGCTGTAAATATTTTTTCATTATCAAAAAGTATATTTTATTCAACTTTTATTCAAATTTGAATACCCTGAACGAATGCGGTTTCAATGAAATGGTAAATGCATTTGTACCGTTATCCTTTGGCAAAAACCACATTCTTTGCGGACTTCTTGCCGTACCTGAAAACATTTCATTTGTTCCCAAATCGGTTAATTTTTTATAATCTTTAGTCGTTACCAGATTAATTTCTGTCGTTTCGGGTAAAAAAGATTCCACAATACACGTATTGTTATCATATATATAGATGCTCACATTGGCCGGCCCTTCTATCTGCACCTTTAACTGGCTGCATAAAGCCTTCCTGATAATATTCAACGCAGATGGTGGCAATTGGTAGAGGTCGGCAAAATTATCAGGAATTACCAACACATATAATTTTCCTTTGGAGTAATCTGCTTCATGTAAAACCGGCCATCCGTTGGGGCCATCAATTGCGGATAGCATTTCCCATGAATCATTGGTAAGATAAGCAATTTGCGGAATCAGAATTGGCTTTTCGGCGCTTGCTGTTTTGCCAAACCCAACTATAAAATCTTTTGCCAAAGCCTTGCGGTTTGTATATCTTATTTCTGCAATATCTTCTATCCCTTTTCCCTGTAAAGCATCCAGCAAACCTGATGTTATGATTACAGATTTTCCATTTACCAACTGGCCTTTTATTTTGTTTACGATATCTTTATCAAACGCTGCTTCGCTGGTTAATATTATTACACTATCTTCTTCAGGAAATGACGGGCACTCATCCATTGGCAACCCGATCATCCCAAGGAAATTTTGCAAAAAATCTTCCCCGACAGCATTGTATGGACGGTAACTTTTTATTCCTGCAGGCCTGCCCAATTTACCAATGAATTTATCAACGGTCTCGAATGCATAGCCTGCTGCTCTTGCAATCATATTTGGTTTAACAGGAGTGCCGCCATTTAGATTCACAGGTTTCATCATTTCATCAAAATCAAAACTGGTTTGCTGCCCTTGCCAGGGTGAACGGTAAGAAGGAATGATGGGATTGAGTAATTGCCGAAAATCAAATAAGGTAATTTCAGGCGCTTTGGCAAAACAGGTGATCCAAAGTTGTTCGGCGTACCGGTCAAAGTTGCCCATTCCACCCGGATCTACCCAGCCACCACCATTGCCGCCGGGTTTTATATTTGAAAAATAACGGAAGATATTGTAGCCAAGATACGGTTGTAAATGCTGTGCAGAATATATCGCATCCCTGGTTTCAGTTCCCGTATAAATGCCATCAAAGATCGAAGGCTCTTTATCAAGATTAAAACCTAATCCCTGGAAATGTTCATACCAGTTCGGAAATTTTATCACCATTTTTATTTTAGGATTTACCCTTTTCGCAGGGCCAACTACCAGGTTTTTCGCAGCCTCTTCCATCAGTTCCAGCCGGTATTGGGTCCAGCTTCTGCTGCCTTTGTCTTTTATCGCTTCATCATCTTTGCAATTGGTGAAAAAGAAATCATCAAGAATAACTTCGTTGAAATTTTTTGCAGTATATTCAGTTATTTCTTTTACTTTTTTGCGGTCTGCCGGATTGCTGTAACAAAAGGTCTGGAACCGGTTTGGCTCACTGATTGTAAAAGTGATCCCACCGGCAATTTCAATACCGCGGTCTTTAAAAAACTTTTTTGCTATATCCAAAGTTTTCTGATCTACAATTAAAAGATCCCGATGTGTTTCCAGGTATATTTTATCCACTTTTAACTGGCGCGTTATTTCCTCCCAGGCAGGCTTTAGATAACCTGTTGTATCCTTCATTTTTTGTACTTCATAAGCACGGCAATACACCGCTACTTTGAAATTTTTATATTTCTGGCAAAATGATGAGAGAGAAGCAATCAAAAAAAGCGTAAAAATAAATACTGGTTTGTTCATAATTTTTTTATTGATAGTGTAGTTTAATCTTTTCTGTTTTTTTCAGCAGGGTAAAATGTGAGACTCTAAATCATCTTTTCTTAACACTGAAAACCCGCATGGAATCATTGTTTATGGCAACAAGAATTAATTTTTCTTTATCAGTTAATTTAATCATGGCCATATCCTTCACATCTCCTTTTACTATAAAACCACTTTGAACAGCAGGTATACTTGTAAATGTCTTATTTCTGTTTCCTTTTAAATAGCAACCATAGGAAGCATCATATCTTCCGGTTATTACATCTGTTTGGAAATCATTTCCTGCAATTAAAAGGTCTTTAAAGCCATCTCCATCCAGATCATCACATATAATGGCATTAACCGGCGCAAATTGTGCTTCCATGGGAAGCGGATGTTTTTTGAACTTTCCATATCCCAGATTCTCAAACCAGCAACTCCTGGTTTCGTCACAATGTAACCTGAGCATTTTTTTCTTTGCTTTGTAATCAAACAAATCCTCAAAAGTGGCCTTGCCATAATCCTTATAAAGAAGGAATTTCTTTTTTATTCCCGGAACCTGTTGTGCAAACTGATCGCGGCTAATGGCAGGAAAAGACTTTTTGTTGCCGTCTTTATCTTTTATATAATAAAATAAAATGGGATCAATACTGCCATTGTCATCCATATCGGTTGAAAATAGTTCCATTGGTTCAGAAGGAGAGACGCGGTAGTCACAATTTAAACCAAGATTACCGGCAATAAGATCAAGGTCTCCGTCATTATCAATATCTGCAGCAATCAGGCTTCGCCACATCCCATTGTTATTTTCCAGTCCAGTAGTGGTGGTTACTTCTTTCAAAGTGCCGTGATTATTTCTGAAAAATCTAATCGGCATCCATTCTCCGGCAATGACAAGATCTAATTGCCTGTCGTTATCAAAATCAATCCATATAGCTGAGGTAACCATTCCCGGATTTTGTAAATCAGGACACACCTTGGCAGTAACATCTTTAAAAACCCCTTTTTCGTTTTCCAAAATAAAACTATGCGGCGCCAAGGGATATGTTTT
>DATILZ010000497.1:0-4361 GCA_035475995.1 Hanamia sp.
TTTGCTTCGGAAATAATAATTTAATAAGGCAAGGTTAATCCCAGATTCTTCAGCAATATCGCGAGTTCTGGTGGCAGCAAATCCTTTTTGCATAAACACTTTGCGGGCGGCTTCTTTTATTTTTTCTTCCGTTGATGTATCTTTTTCAATTTTAATTTTCTTCGCCATTCGATACTCCATTTTTTAAATATCTTTTGTAAAACTAAAACTAAAAATTTGATTTAACCAAACGTTTTAATCAAATGATTAAATGCTGACAAAAAATGAAACCAAAAACATTATTGCCTTGGTAACATCAACCTCAGCTCAAAACCCACCTTATTACTTTATTAAAAATTAAACTGTAAAATTGAATCAGTAATGTTTCCGCAAGGTAATAAGGTTGCTGAAAAGAGAAATTAAGGTGTTATTAAGCTAATAAGCTTTGTTTGCCGCCCTATTAGGTAATCAATCATATTCAACTTTCATCTTTGTCTGAAGTTGACGGATTTAAACAAGTCATAAGAGTAATGAGTCTATCCAACATCCAATTCACTCATGCAGGAATACCTTCAAGATCAAAGTGCTTCTCAGCCATTTCTCTGATATTATCTCCAATGGCAAGAGACGCAGTGGCAGCGGGAGAGGGCGCATTCAAAACATGAATGCTTGTATCGCGATATTCAATTCTAAAATCGTCCCGGGTATCGCCATCTTCGCTGAGCAACATGGCGCGAACACCGGAACGACCAGGCTTTATATCATCCATCGTTAGTGATGGAACCAATCTTTGAAGCGTTTTTAAAAATAATTTTTTTGAAAATGCACGCCGGTATTCGTTAATCCCAAAACTCATATTTTGAAAAAACAATTTCCATGTGCCACGATAGGTTAGTGCATCAATCGTGTCTCTCCAGCTAAAATCTGTTTTACCGTAACCTTCTCTTTTAAATGTAAAAACAGCATTAGGACCACATTCGATTTCCCCATTCGTCATTCTTGTGAAATGCACTCCCAGAAAGGGAAAATCCGGATTGGGAACAGGGTAAATCAGGTTCTTTATTTTGTATTTTGCGGTTTCCGTAAGTTCATAATAATCGCCGCGAAAACCCACTACTTTTTCTTTCACATTTACATGGTCTTTATGCGCCAATCTATCAGCCTGCAAGCCGCCACAAAAAATAATGAACCGGCTGCGGTAGGTTTTTTTATTTGTAGAAATAATATTGATGCTATTTTCTTTTGTAAAAGAAACCGCTTCTGTATTTAATGCCAACTCACTTTTTGGATTGATGTTCAGAGCAATCTCCACCATTTTATCGGTTGCTTTTACATAGTCAATAATGCCGGTGCATGGTACCCAAATGCCCGCTATTCCTACACAAAATGGTTCATGTTCTTTAATTTGTTCTGCATTTATTTTTTCAATTCCTTCAATTCCGTTTTGAATCCCGGTATTAAATATCTTATCCAAATAAGGAAGTTCTGATTCGTCAGTGGCAACAACTATTTTGCCGCATACATCATGTGGAATATCATTTTCTTCTGCAAATTTTACCAGCGCCTTTCTTCCTTCCACACAATTTTTTGCTTTTAATGAACCCGGCTTATAATACAACCCTGAATGCATGACGCCTGAATTGTTTCCGGTTTGATGCGCGGCAAGATGCGGTTCTTTTTCAAGAAGAATAATCGTTAAAGACGGATGATGTTTTTGCAATTGATAAAAAGTAGCCGCTCCTACAATTCCGCCGCCGATAATGGCTATTTCAAAAATTTCGTTTTTCAATATTTAAAAAAATTTTAGATAAATGAATCATTGATTTTCAAAAACAGAAAAACCAATAAAAGTTTGTTTACTGATGCAAAGATAAATGTTGCAAAAGAGTTCTTCTTATTTCCATTCATCAATAAAATCTAAAACCCTTATTCTAAAATTTTTTACCTTGCTTTTTTTCAACACTTTTATTCCTGATCATTCCTCAAAATACTTATTTATGAAATCGCTAAGACTACTTGCGTTTTTTCTTTTTGTTTTTTCGTATTCTCTTTTTGCGCAGCAAAATTTAAAAGACACATTGCCTGTTGATCCTAATGTAAAAATCGGCAAACTAAGTAATGGTCTCACTTATTACATTCGCAAAAATGAGAAGCCACAGCAAAAAGTAGAATTGCGGTTGGTTGTAAATGCCGGTTCTATTCTTGAAAATGAAGACCAGCAAGGGTTAGCGCATTTGAGCGAACACATGGCTTTCAATGGTACCACTCATTTTAAAAAGAATGATATTATTTCGTTTCTTCAGTCGATCGGTGTTGGATTCGGCAGCGATCTGAACGCTTATACCAGCTTTGATGAAACCGTTTATATTCTTCCTATTCCCACAGACAAACCTTCGAACATTGAAAAAGGATTTCAGATACTGGAAGACTGGGCCCACAACGTAACAGACAAAGCGGAAGATATAGATGCTGAACGGCCGGTGGTTCTGGAGGAAAGCCGTTTGGGAAAAGGCGCGCAGGACCGGATCAATAAACAAATTTATCCGTTGTTGTTTGCAAATTCTTTATATGCAAAACGTCTTCCGATCGGGATAGACAGCATTGTAAAAAATGCGCCTTATTCTGCACTGAGAAGTTTTTATAAAGACTGGTACCGGCCGGATTTAATGGCTGTAATTGTGGTCGGTGATATTGAGCCTGCAAAAGCAGAAAGCCTGATAAAGAAATATTTTGGTGAGAATAAAAATCCGGCAAATGAAAGACCCAGATCAAATGCAGAAGTTCCACCTTATGGAAAAAGTGTAGCAAAAGTAGTTACCGATAAAGAGGCTACGAGTTACTCTTTCCAGGTTCATTATTCAATGGAAAAAACACCACCGGTAGCAACACTTGGCGAATACAAACATGACCTTGTGAAGGAAATTTTTTCTGATATTTTGAACCAGCGTTTACGCGAATTGACTCAGCAGGAAAATCCTCCTTTTGTTTATGCCGCTTGTGGTTTTTCTTCGGAAGCCCGCGGCTACGAAGCTTTTGAAGCATTTGTAGGCACAGGAAACAGTGATAGCCTCAGAGGCTTAAAAGCGTTTGAGGTGGAATTGGAAAGGGTAAAAAAATATGGATTTACAAAAGCAGAATTAGATCGTTCCAAAGCAGATATGCTGAATTATATCGAAAGGGCATATAACGAAAAGAATAAAACCGAATCAGCGAATTATGCAGCGGAATACATTCGTAATTTTTTGACCAAAGAACCAATTCCGGGAATTGCAAATGAATACAAATATTATAAAGAATTGCTGCCACAAATAACGGTAGATGAAGTGAATGAAATAGCAAACGAACTGAGTAAAAATTCCAACCAGTTTATTGCTCTTACCGGCCCGGAACCGGCAACTGGTAACACTTTACCAACAGATGCGGAAATTCTTGCGGTGCCTTCTGAAGTAGAAAAAATGGACATAAAGCCTTATGCAGAAAAAACAGTTTCGGCGACCTTGCTTAATGAAACTCCAAAAGCAGGAAAGATAACTGCAACAAAAAAGAATGCTGTTTTAGGCACTACAGAATTTACCTTGAGCAATGGTGTAACCGTTACTTTAAAACATACTGATTTTAAGAATGATCAGATTTTAATGAGTGCAATAAGACCAGGAGGAAAAGGCAATTATGGTATTGCGGATAAATACAATGCGGAATATTTGATTCCAGTGATTAGCGCCATGGGCGTTGGAAACTTTTCTCCGGTAGATTTGAAAAAAGCGCTGAGTGGAAAAACGGCAAGTGTACATCCTTCCTTTTCTGAAGTATCTGATGGTTTTGGTGGAAGCAGCTCTGTAAAAGATGTGGAATCTATGATGCAGCTTATTTATTTGTATGCTACCGCTCCGCGTGTTGATACCGCTTTGTTCAGGTCTTTTATTGAAAAAAATAAATCACAAATTGCATTTTTAAGCGCTAATCCGCAGGCGGTTTTCCTGGATTCTTTATTTCATGTTTATTACAATGATAATCCATTGGCGCCGGTTGCTGTTCCAAAGGCAGCATATTTTGATGCTTTAAATCTTGGCAGAATGATGCAGATTTATAAAGACAGATTTGAAGATTTGAATGAAATGCATTTTACTTTTACAGGAAATATTACTGAAGAAGAATTAAAACCTTTATTGGAAAAATATATTGCAAGCCTTCCTGCAAGCACAAAGAAATTTCATTATGTGGATAATAAAGTGCGCCCGGTTCAAGGCAAACATGAAGTAGATGTATATAAGGGAAAAGAGCCGAAAGCATTGATACTGGCTATTTATGGTGGGGAAGTACCATACAGTGAATCATTGGATTTAAAAGCGCAGGCGATCAGCGAAATTTTGAATATCCGCATT
>DATILZ010000498.1:0-4308 GCA_035475995.1 Hanamia sp.
TGAATACCGTTAAAACCAAAGTCATTTGGCCCGGTAGCAAAAGCATCATTTTGAAAAAAGATAGATGCTTTTCCATCCGGCGTTACTTTATAGATGACCGGTGAAACCGTGTTGGTGACATAAGCATTGCCTGCGGGATCTAAAATTACATCGTTAATAAAAACCGGCACACCTGGTAACAGCAAAGAAAGATCAGTAAAAAAGATGGGCGCTCCACTTTTAAGATTATAAACGCCAATTCCATTATCACGGTTACATACCCATAAATATTGGCGATCCTTATCCACCCTTATTCCAGTGGTCACTGTCAGATTTTTATCTTTGATAAAAGTCTTATAAGCGCCATCTGGTGTTACAATCCCAATATCTCCGGTGGAAGAAGAACTTACAAAAAAACGGTAATTGCCGGGATCGTAAGCGATGCCTTCGGGAAAGACATTTGGTGCGGCAAAATTAATTTGTAAAGGACCTAAGTTGTTTTTATTGAAATCATACTTTTGTGAATTGTTAAGCAAATCCGGCTTTTGTGAACTGCTTTGAAGACTTTCCTTTTGGCAACTAACGATCATCGCTAAGCCTGCGAGCAAAAGACCAAAACAATACTTGAAGAATAGATTACGTTGGCAAATTGAGCGCTGGTGAGGAGTAAGAACTACTGAGTTCTTATTGGTTGAAATTTGTTTCATGATTGTAATTTTCAGGTGAATGTTTATTATATCTAATAACTAATATTCCCATCAAGCGTAGCGATTCCTGTAGAAAGAATCTCATTTACCATTGCATGAATTTGAAAGTTGCCAGATGCTTCTGCAACGCTCCCGGTGCCACCTGTAATTGTATGATCAAAATCTACCTGGAGCATATTATTGCCACTTTCCATTGCAAATCCTGTATGAGTTGCAAAGATCTGGTCTCCATTTGCTGGGGTAATAACTACGGTACCCGTAATGAAAGTGAAATTTGGTTTCATCATCCTGAGCAGAAAGTGTGAAACTTCCAATATGAGATGCTTCCCCTGTTCCATTGATTCCATTCGAAATATTTAGTTTCATTTTGCCATTAAACGGAACAGATTGTTTCATGATATTTAATAGATAATAGTTCCATCAAATGTATTTTTCCCTTCAGGAACATTAATATTTCCATTAGCTGTTACTGTAAAGGTTCCCGTAGCGTTTGTAAATCTTCCGGTACCCCCGGTAATTGTTTCCGATAAAACTGCCTGTAAATTGCCAGCGGCATCGGGAGTGGAAGAATAGCCAGTAAAAGTTGAAAATATTTTATCTCCGGTTGCTGATACTGTTGTTTGTATACCGGTAATAGGAGCTGCAAAATCAGTAACGCTAAATTCAATATCGGCAACGAAGGTAGATTTTCCGATATGTGTTCCCTCTCCAATTCCGGTAATCCTGTCATGTTCTACATCGCCATTTATACTAACTACTGATTCAATTGTTTCAAACTTAGCTTTAAAAGGAACTGCTTCTTTCCTGAGATTTGGTGTGGAAGAGGTCGTAGAAGCAGAGGCTGTAGAAGCGTTTTCCTGCAAAGAATTGCCTTCAGGATTTTCCTTTTGGCAACTGCTACTGATAATGATAAATCCTGTAAGCAGGAGAAAAAATGCGTACTTAATTGTTACTTGTTTCATGATTGTAAATTTTTAAAGTGATTGTTTATTGTACTAATAACTAATGTTTCCATCAAGCGTAGCGTTTCCTGTAGAAAGAGTCTCGTTTACCATTGCATGAATTTCAAAACTTCCAGATGCTTCTTCAAACCTTCCGGTGCCACCTGTAATTGTGTTATCAAAGTCTACCTGGAGCATATTATTGCCAAGTTCCATTGCAAATCCCGTATGAGTTGCAAATACCTGGTCTCCGTTTGCTGCAGTAATAACTACTGTACCCGTAATGAAAGGGAAATTTGTTTCATCATCCTGAGCAGAAAGTGTGAAACTTCCAATATGAGATGCTTCCCCTGTTCCATTGATTCCATTCGAAATATTTAGTTTCATTTTGCCATTAAATTGAACAGATTGTTTCATTATATTTTCCTTTTTAGAACTGTTTTGAACGGTTTCATTTTTGAAACTGCTGCTGATAATGGCAAAGCCAGCAAGCAAAAGAAGTAGGGTGCATTTAGCGAATAACTTTTTCATGATTGTAAATTTTTAAAATGATTTAATACCTTAAAAATATATGGATCTTTTACCTTTTTTTTACGGATTCGACGAAATGTAATTTTCAAAGCATATTTAACTGCTTTTGCACCCGTTTTTTTATCCATTGGCGATGATTGCCATTCGTCGTCCAAAAGAAGTAAACCGTAGAATATATGGTAGAGAATATAAGAATCAGAAAAAGGAAACCTACCTTCGAAATAGAATAATAAGGTGTGACAAAACATGATTTCATATTCTCCACTAAAACATCCCACCGGATAACGCGCCACCTGGTATTCTGGTTGGTATTTGCCCTGATATTCACCATACAAGGCTTTGGTGATCCGCTTGCCGGATATATTAACAAAAGCGCTGTATGGCGCGCATTCAAACTGGCTTTTGTTAATTTGCCATTTTGTATTATTTCAGTTTATGTTTTTTCAAATTTTTTATTTCCTTTTTTGAAGAAAAAGAAATATGCTTCATTTTTGGCGGGATTCATACTGGTATTGGTTTTTGGCGTGTGGATCAATTATTATGCAATCGCATTCTATTTTAAACTCGTTTCTGTAAATAATCTTACCCTTGTACAAAAAATTATAGTAGGTTATACTAATGTTTGGTGTGGAATTGCATTAGGTGGAATTGTATTAGGAATTAAATTAGCTAAACACTGGTATCAGCAACAAAATGAAAATCTTCTTTTAGCCAAACAAAAAGCACATACAGAATTAAAATTATTAAAAGCGCGAATTCACCCTGATTTTCTTTTTAAAACCCTTGATGATATTTATGAAAAAATAAATTCCAGTTCCGCCAAATCTCCTTTAATGATTTTAAAATTGTCCGAAATGTTGAGCTACCTCCTTTATGAAAGCGACGAGGAATTGGTTCCTTTAGAAAAAGAATTAACTGCTGTTAACGATTTTATTTCTATTTCAAAATTAGCCATGGATGAACAACCAGTAAGTTTAAAAATTATTGGAAATACGGACAATAAATTCATCGCGCCGCTTCTTCTTTTAAATGTACTCCAAAACAGTTTCCCGGTGATGTTGAGAGATGAAAAGGAAAGACTAAAAACAGTGGTTATTATTTCGGTTGAAGATAATTTGCTAACATTAATCCTGTCGCTTCAAAATGTAAAAAACGATGATAGTTTCCTGAATAATTTACAAACTTTTATTCAATCTGAGCAACGGCGGCTGAACTTATTGTTCCCTGAAAATAATTGCGTTGTGCGATTGACGCGTGAAGACAGCAGTGTGGAATTGTGTTTAATTATTTTATTAAATACAGTTGTACAAAACATTAATTTTTCAAAAAAAGAAATATATGAAACTGCATGATTTCATATTTTCAAAACGGCTGCCTACACGATACTACAGGCACATCGCCTTCTGGTTAGTGCGTTATTTTTTTATATTCCAAATGATTGGTTGTTCAATGTATTTTTTCCGGAATTGGAATTTGTTGAAAAGTGTCAATGCCGGATTGGCTTTATCATTCTATTCTGTGTTACCAGAAATTATTTTTACCTACATCATTGTTTATTGGCTTATTCCAAAATTCTTCAAATCAAATAAAATTCTTTTTGCCGGCGCGCTCATAATTCTTTCATCTCTTTTAGTAATTGTAGAATCTCCAATATATATTATTTGGTTTAAATTCGACGATTTGCCAAAATATTCCTTTATATTAAGTTGGGAATGTGTGATGACCATAACAACCATGTCTCACGCAATTTGTGGTTTATTCATCGCCTGCCGGTTATTTAAAAATTATTATTTAAAAATGGAAGAGCGTGAAACTTTGGTACGCGAAAATACCCATGCAGAAATGCAATTGCTGAAAGCGCAGGTACATCCTCATTTTCTTTTCAACACGCTCAATAATATTTATTCTTTTGCCCTCCGAAAATCACCAGATGCGGGAGGGCTGGTTTTGAAATTATCTGATACGCTTAAATACATGATTAATGAATGTGAAACTCCATTAGTTCCTTTAGAAAAAGAACTAAAATTGATACAGGATTACATTGGGCTTGAGAAAGTTCGTTATGGTAATCGCCTTAATATGGAAATAGAAATAAAAGGAGATTATAAAAACAAATTAATTGTGCCTTTACTGCTGATTTCGTTTGTAGA
>DATILZ010000499.1:0-5715 GCA_035475995.1 Hanamia sp.
GTAAGAAATTAAGATTTCCCGGCAGGAAGAAACAATATGAAAACAAGGATCTTCAATATTTATTTGTTTACTATAAATCCATAAAATACTTTTGACCATCAATCCTTCGGTCATTCCTATTATAAGGATCGGTAATGCTCATTTCCTATTCAAAATAAATGCATCCAAATAATAAACAAATGAAATTAAAACACATCTTAAGTTGCCTGGCATTGTTTTTTGCGTTCAATTCTTCTTCTATTGCACAAATAAAAAAAGAAAGCACTTCAGTAAAAGTTGATATCAGTAAAGACACGGTAATCAATTTTAAAAAACCACAAAAATCTGTAACCAATGGAAGTGTAACGGTAGAGGGCAAACGAATAAATTATGAAGCCACAACCGGAATATTAATTCTAAAAAATAAAGAAGATTCGCCAACCATCAGCATGTCTTATGTATATTATATGAAAAGTGGTGACGATCCTTCACAAAGACCAATTACTTTTATTTATAACGGCGGTCCGGGAAGCGCTACTATTTGGCTGCACATGGGTGCATGGGGACCTCAACGCGTTTACCTGAATGATACATCGAGAACTAAACCGCCTTATAAAACAGTAAACAATGATTACAGTCTTCTGGATGTGAGCGACCTTGTTTTTATTGATGCTCCGGGAACCGGTTTTGGAGAAGTGATCACTAAAAAAATGGGAGGCGCAGGAGAAAGAAAAGATTTTTTTGGTATTGACCAGGATGGACGCGCTTTCGCAGATTTTATCACCGATTTTATTACAGAATTTAATCGCTGGAATTCTCCTAAATATTTATTTGGGGAGAGCTACGGCACATTCCGTTCTGCAGTTGTTTCGAACCTTTTACAAAACCAGGGTGTAGGATTGAATGGAGTAATTCTGCTTTCTCAATTGCTGACTTATTCAAATATGAGCGATGCTGCAAGCGAACATCCGGGTGATGACAAGCCTTATGAATTGGCTTTGCCTTCTTTTGCAGCTACTGCATGGTATCACCATAAACTTCCGGATCAGCCGGCAAAATTAGAACCGTTTTTAAAAGAAGTAGAACATTTTGCTATGAATGATTACGCGCTCGCTCTCAACAAAGGTGCGTCGATTGATTCTGCTTCTTTTGATCAGATGGCAGAAAAATTACATCAATATACCGGGCTGCCGGTTGAGTATTTACGAAAAGCAAATCTTCGTGTAAACGGACCTCAATTTGAACAAGCGCTGCTCGGAAAAAATAATCAAATCACAGGCCGCCTTGATTCCAGGTTTTCGGGTGACGCCATTGATCCATTGAGCGAATATGCGCAATACGATCCGATGGATGCCTATATTGATGCCGCTTTTACTGCTACATTCAATAACTACGTAAGAACAGAATTGAAGTTTGGAAAAGCAATGAAATATAAAACTTTTGGTGATGTGGGTCCCTGGGATTTTAAGCGAAAAGGATTTCTTGGATTCCCAAATGTAATGAACGATCTGGCTCATGCAATGGTTTATAACCCGGATTTAAAAGTAATGCTCAACATGGGTTATTTTGATTTAGGTACACCTTATTTTGAGGGTGTGTACGAAATGCAACATTTGCCCATGCCGAAGTCTTTACAAAAAAATATAGAATACGATTTTTATGAATCCGGGCACATGGTTTACCTGCATCCGGAATCCTTAAAACAGTTGCATGATAATGTGGCTCGTTTTATAAATTCATCTCTAAAATAAAATAAATGCTCTTTGTTTAGATTTTTTCAAATAAAATGTCAGAAAATTTATTTGTAATTAATTGTTTATTGTTATTCATTGGAATTATTAGGGGATCATTGAATTAATTACTTTTGCAACCAAATTTAAAAAAATTACGGTTATGAAAGTAATGAAATTTGGTGGTACCAGCGTAGGCAAACCAGAAAGAATGGCTGAAATCGGCAAGTTGATCACCAAAGAAGATGAACCTAAAATTATTGTATTGAGTGCTTTGAGCGGAACGACTAATGCACTCACAGAAATAAGCGATGCCCTCTCAAAAGGAGATCGCGAAACTGCAAAAAAACGAATCGATGCACTGGAAGACCATTATCAGAATTTTATAAAAGATCTGGTAAAAAGCGACACCTTTTACAAAAAAGCAAAAGATGTTCTGGCAGAACACATTGAATTTTTAAATATCATTTTAAAAATTTCTTATAGTGAGGCTTTGAACAAAGACATTCTTGCCCAGGGTGAATTATTAAGTACAAAAATGTTTAGCATTTACCTGCAAGAGCAAAATATTCGGCATGTATGGCTTGCCGCACTTGATTTTATGAGTATTGACGTCTTTGGCGAACCTCAGGTAGAGAGCATAAAAATTAAACTGGCCAACTCGTTAGAAGCACATCAGGGGGATACACTTTTTATTACCCAAGGATACATCTGTAGAAATGCAAAAGGGGAAGTTGATAACCTTAAACGGGGTGGAAGCGATTACAGCGCTTCATTAATTGCGGCTGCCGTGCATGCTTCGGTATGTGAAATCTGGACGGATATAAATGGAATGCACAATAACGATCCACGCATTGTAAAAAATACACAACCGATTCAGCATTTATCTTTTGATGAAGCTGCAGAGCTTGCTTATTTTGGAGCCAAGATTTTGCATCCTGCAAGTATCTGGCCTGCCCAACATTTTAATTTTCCGGTAAGATTGCTGAATACAATGGAGCCTGAAGCGCCGGGAACTTTGATAGAAAGCCATTCAGATTCAGAAGGTGTGAAAGCGATTGCCGCAAAGGATAATATCACTGCGATAAAAATAAAAAGCAGCCGTATGCTGCTCGCTTATGGGTTTTTGAGAAAGATTTTTGAGGTGTTTGAAAAATATCAAACTTCTATTGATATGATCACCACTTCTGAAGTGGCGGTTTCTCTTACCATTGATAATGATACTTTTTTAAAGGAAATTATTAAAGAGCTTGAAATGTTTGGAAGTATAGAAATTGACCGGGATCAAACGATCGTTTCAATTGTTGGATATCATATTTCCAAAACTGAGAATTTGCTTACAAAAGTGTTTGACAGCCTCACTGAAATTCCGGTGCGGATGGTAAGTTTTGGCGGCAGCCAGCATAACATTTCTATTCTTATTTCACAGGAGGATAAAGAAAAAACTTTGCAGCTATTGAATAAGGGATTGTTTGAGTAATGTGGTTAATGTGATGATGTGTTAATTATAATTAGCTAATGTGCTGATGCTTTTATTATTCTTCTGAATTTTGTTCTCTATTCTGTTCAAAAAATTCATTCAGTTTTTGTTGTAATAACTTTTTGTCGGGCAATTGTAATTGATATTGTGCGACCATTGCCGGATTCATCTGCCGGCTCATCGGATATTCCACTACTTCATCATCTTTCGCTTTGCATAATAAAATTCCAATGCTTGGGTTTTCATGTGGTTTTTTTACATCCCTGTTAAGCGCTTCGAGGTAGAAGTTTATTTTTCCCAAATGCTCGGGTTCACGTGGGCGAGTATTTCAGACCCAGCATAAGTTTCATAAAACTGTTTCATTCGCCATAGATTTTTATCTGAAAATCCTTTTGCAGATAAATCTGTCCGCGCAATATACTGTGCCAGTTCTGTTACAATACCTCTGCCCCAATCCTCAGAAGTAACTCGCTCGCTTATGTAGCTTCCACTTCCCAATACAGATTTACCAACTCCGCATTCACAGCCTGTAAGCCCTGTTGCGGCTTTCCTGGATTAATGTTACAATATGTTTGAAATCTTTATTCATTGAAAAACCATTTTGATAAGCAGTAAACAAAGAAATACAACAATTTCCAATTTATACCTCACACCTAATACCTCACACCTAATACCTTATACACAAAACTCATCAACCACATAGGCCCAATTAATAAAAACTGGATGTCTTTTAAAAATGATGGTTTTTTGCCTTCAACATGATGCCCGAAGAACTGCCCGATCCAGGCAAGTACAAAGATTATTACGCAAACCAGCCATAGAGGAGCCGGCACATATTTTTCGATAAGATGGCATATAAAAAGACAAATAATTCCAAAAATCAGCATGCCGATTCCAAGCGGAATTGAAAGGCGTAAATAATAAATAGTGATGAGCAAAATGCCTATCATTGCTACATTTACCGTATGAGTATCGATAATCCAGGGAAGTTTGATGCCGTATAATAAGCCGATAATTGAAAAAAATATCGCTGGTACACAAATCCAATGAATGGTTTTATTGGTTTCGTTTTGATGGCTTTCACCATATTCTGTCAGCCATTGATTTACGGTTCTCATTACAATAATTTTTATTAAAAGTTATTACAAATTATCATTTTATAATGATAGGAACAATTAAAATTTGAATATGATTCCGGTTGGTGCGCACACCAATCGCGGCACTCTCCCTGGTCGGTGTCAGCACCGACCACTATCAAATTATCATTTTACTTCAACAAAAAAACTAAAATCTGAATATGATTCTTATCATGCTTCCCTTTTGAAAGTGGAATATGCCTTTAAAATTTGTAACTTTGCGGCATTCAATTTTTTTATAATGGAATCTGCACAAAATATTTTATCAATTGCCCTCACGCATCCTGTAATGCAGGAAGAGATGGAGCTGCTACAACATAGCTCTCAGAGGATTCCCGGCTCCGTTCAATATGTTATCAACCGTTATCGCAAATCTCCTAAAGTAAGTATCGAAGAAACCGCAATGATGGTTTATAATTATAATGCTGAAGATCAGAAATCCGGGAACATCGAATTGGTTTTTTGCATGGAAGGAAACCGCTATTGCAAAAAGAAAGATACTGAATGTAATTTTTGCAAACATTCAGAATCGCACAATTGCGATGAACTGATTGATACTATTGACGTGGCATGTTTCAGGTTCAATACAGACCATCTCTCACAATTTGTGAAAGGCCTGAAAACCACTACTTTTTCAGAAGATATTTTAAATTTTAACCACACTACTTCTTTTACAAAAACTTTTTCGCTCTGTGGACGCACCCGTACGGTTCTTGATTCATTAATGAATCATACCTATACCGATACGCTTGAAAATATTTTTATCAATGCACAAACGCAAATGTTGCTGTTGTACAGCATTGAATGTATGGGCGGTGAAAATGAAGAAAATTTTTCGTGTAAGTTTTTGATGAATGAAGCTGACCGCGAAAAGATAGCTTTGGCACGCGATGTATTATTGCAGCATATCGGCGAACCGCTTACCATAAAAGAACTGAGCCGCAAAGCCGCCATCAACGAATGTTATCTGAAAAAAGGCTTTAAAGAAATGTATGGCACTACCATCTTTGATTTTTTTCAAAGCCAGAGAATGGAACATGCAAAGTATTTATTGTACGAAAAAGGATTTACCGTGACAGAAGTTTCAGCTTCTCTTGGATATTCTTCTATTTCCCATTTTTCAACTGCTTTTAAAAAGCATACTGGCATAAAGCCTTGTGAATTATTGTTTCGTTGATTTCTTTGGCCTTTGTGTCTTTATGTGAAAAATAATTCAGTTAAAATTATTTCTACAGTAAAAAGATAAATACTGCTTATTTGTATTTATTAAAGAAAATCCTTTTACGAATTCCGAAAATCCTTGCTTGTCTTTTTTAATAATATCCAATAAAACAGTTTATTCATTTGATATTACTCCTTCATTACTTAATTCTTTTAGACAGCATTTTGA
>DATILZ010000500.1:0-3282 GCA_035475995.1 Hanamia sp.
AAACTGGCGCAACCATTATCAATATTCATCATGGCACAGCGATTAATCCTTACATTAATTATCCCTTCATCGCATGGAAAGCAATGAAATCTTATATTGATTCTGCACACGCTGTTGGTCTGAAAGTAAAAATCTACAATACCATACGTGAACTTTCTGATCATTGTTATGAAACATTTGCTTTGAGAAGTTTGGATCATGAGATTTATTCCAGTGGAAAAGGGGGCGGCTTTAGCTGGCTTCAGGAGCATATTGGGTTCGACTATATTCCCGGATGGTTTGTGCCGGAATTAAAAGATGCTGCACTCATCAACAGCGGTATGAACCGCTGGCATAATTACTATGTGGAAGGGATGAACTGGCTCACACAAAATGTAGGTATTGATGGAATTTATTTAGATGATGTAGCGTTTGATCGTGTAACCATGAAACGTATAAAAAGAGTGTTGACAAAAGATGGGCATCCCGGAATTATCGATTTGCATTCTGCTAATCAGTACGATAAAGCAGACGGATGGAATAACAGTGCCAACTTGTACATGGAACATTTTCCATACTTAAACCGTTTATGGTTTGGAGAATATTTTGATTACGAAAATAATTCTCCTGATTTTTTCCTGACTGAAGTAAGTGGAATTCCATTTGGTTTGATGGGAGAAATGTTGCAGGGCGGTGGTAATCCGTGGCGTGGGATGATCTATGGAATGACCAACAGAATGCCGTGGAGCGACAATGCAGATCCGCGTCCCATTTGGAAATTGTGGGACAGGTTTGGAATGGAAGGAACAAAAATGATCGGTTACTGGAGTGAGAATTGCCCGGTAAAAACCAGCAACGAAAAGATTCTGGTAACAGTCTATCAGAAGAAAGGCAAAGCATTAATTTCTATTGCCAGCTGGGCAGATGAGGATACAGAAGTTTCATTAAAAATTGATTGGAAAAAATTAGGCATTGATCCTGCAAAAGCAAAAATCACGGCACCGGAAGTGAAGAATTTTCAACCAGCAAGAACTTTTAAAATAAATGAAAAAATCCCGGTTGAGAAAGGCAAGGGTTGGATGCTGATTATAAAGTAGCAAGAATGGGGGTCAGAAAGTTGCAGAAAAATAATAAGAAATTTAACAGAAAAAGGTTACACAGAAAGCAAAGGTTAACGGGAATTAAAATAGTTGTTATTTATTGCTTTACTGAAAAGCCAGTAAATTTTTTATGGAATATTTACTGTGTTTGAGCTTGCGGTATTTGCGCTAAAATATCCCAGCGCTCCTCCGGAAATATTACTGCTCGGATTAGCAGGAGCCTGGCTTGAAAAGCCAATGCCAGAGCCAGAGATCTGCTGCAATTCATTCAGATAATTATAAACATCTTTATCAATACAATTCATTTGCACTGTTAAAGTGGTTCCCGATTTGATATCAGAACTATCATCATAAATTACGCGGCTGATGTATCTTCCATCTGATAAACGGTCACTGAAAACAGAATTACCTCTTCCATTGGGTAATTTTTCTCCATTTATATATTCTATAAACTGGTAGTAATTTTCAATGCCGCCCGGGTCCTGGAAGTTTGCAACAGCATAAAGAGCATCGTTTCTTCCAAGCAAAAAACTAAGTGAATCTAAACGAACTCTTTGTGGCATGGTGGAAATAGATGTATATACTTTGCCTTCAACAGAAACATACAATTTATACGTTTCTCCTGCTTTCCCTTTTATCGTGCTTGTCGAATAAGTTCCAGGTTTTGTTTCTTTTAAAGTATCGGTCAAACCATTTCCTGCAATTGTTACAAACGCTCCTGATACAGGTGGGAAATGATTGTCAGAAGTAAAATCTACTGTTTTGGAAATAGTTACGATATAAGGGCCGGGCCTGTTATTAATTTCTCCGGTAATTACGGTTTGAATATCCGCGTTTTTCAACTTTACATCAATCACTTTTTTGCAACCAGCAAGAACAGAAGCAAATAAAAAAACAAATACTAAATGTTTTATTTTAAAATGCTTCATAAATTTTAAAATTTAAAATTGTACGTAATAGATGGCACCCATCTGAATAAGGAATACTGAACCGCTTGAGTTTTTTGCGCATCTGCCGGATCATTTTGAAACTGGATAAAATACGGATTCTCTCGGCCATAGGCATTATAAAGAGAAAATGTCCAGCTTCCTTCAAACTTGGCCGTTTTCTTTGCCAGCAAAGTAGCGCTGATATCCATTCTGTTGTAGGATGGCATGCGGTATCCATTTCTTTCTGTATAATAAAAAACAGTATTTCCATTTACCTGGTATTTTCCGGATGGCCAGGAAACTGCATTGCCTGTATTATAAACAAAATCACCCGAAATCGTCCATTTTTTACCCAGATTATAAATTGCAACCACTGCTATATTATGAGTTTGATCCTGATTCGCCGGATACCAGGAATCATTATTTATACCATCAATTTTCCTTTCTGTTCGCGATAAAGTATAACTGAGCCAACCGGTTAATTTTCCATATTTTTTCTTTGCATAAAGTTCCAGTCCGTAAGCCCTTCCTTTTCCATAAACTAATTGTGATTCTACTGTTTGATTTGCAACCAGCACTGCACCATTTTTATAATCGATCTGATTTTGCAAAAACTTATAATAAAGCTCTGCCGAAAACTCATATTTATTGTTCACGCTATTGCGATAATATCCTGTTGAAAACTGATCCGATATTTCAGGTTTTACATTGTTACTGCTTGGTATCCAAACGTCTGTTGGGTTGCTTCCGGTTGTATTAGAAAGCAGGTGAAGATTCTGCACATTGCGCGAATAAGAAGCTTTTACCGAACTCAAAGGATTTAATTGATAGGTAGCAGCAAAACGCGGCTGAAGATTGAGATAGGATTTTACAATTTTTCCTGATGAATAATGAGTAGTATCGGTGATATTTCCATTCATATCGTAAGTGTAAAAATCTCCCGGCCCTACAAGGTTAAAAGAAGAAAGACGCAGCCCGGCATTAAACTTCAAAGTATTGGAAACACGCCACTCATCGGCTATATATCCGGCGAGATCAAAAGCATATTTATCCTGAAGCGTGAGTGGATTATAACTTGAGGTGAGGGAAGTTTTAAATTCACCGGGTGTAAAGGTATGATGGGTCAAATTGAAACCAAAATTCACCTTGTTTTTGGTTCCTGCGAAATACTGCAAATCTTCTTTCAGGGTCAGATCTTTTATTTTAGAAAGCACAGAAAGACTATTGGTAGTTTGATTGATGCTGATATTATAATCGTAATTGCTATAAATAAA
>DATILZ010000501.1:0-3372 GCA_035475995.1 Hanamia sp.
TCCTTTTTCTTTTGCAGCTACAGCCCCGCTAATCGCAAAAGCAAACGTGCCGGCCAGGTCAATAAATGTATATAACGAATGCAGCTTTTCCATCTTTCCTGTTATGGTTTATCCAGCTTTTCATTAAATAATTTAATGTATTCCGGTTGCATGATCAAAGGAATTGAAAATGCAAGGTAATCTTTTTTGATCCCTGTTAAACGATGAAACAAAAACCCAAATGCCCTTCAAATGAAGCAAAAACTTACAATTAATTGCAATGCATCTGATCTCCTGCGCATTGAGAAGAAAATCAATCATTAAATGATGGAAGTGAGCGATTCTTTAAAAGAAAATATAAATTAACGTGAGTTCGACATAACAATATCAAATAGATCATCTGGCTGTTCATACCATCCCTTCCTGATTTTTATGCTGCAATTATTATCGGGTTCAACCATTTGATGCATGAAACTTCCGCATCTCTCCCATAGCTATGCCATAGATACTGGATAGATACCCCATAGGAAAGCCATAGGTACTCCCTTCCAGGTACGCTAGTACTGCCGGACTTAGCCCGGACTTGCCCCGGACTTGCATCGGACTTGCCCCGCTCCTGGTGCCTGCAATATTAAATAAGGAAATAAGAAAATTGTTATTAAACTGCCCTGAAAAATTAGTTCCGGCTTCGAGGTTTAAAGATAGCTATTTAAAATTACTTCTATTTCTTGGTTCACTGAACGGAATAAAGAACGGGATTTTTTAGCTGTTTATTTTGATGAAAAAAAGCGAAACCTTAGTGAAAAAAAGTAGATAGATTTCCACATTTTAAAATATCTAAATCTCTTTAATATTCAAGAAAAAGAATGATAATTTGTTCAAATCTGGCACGAAACTGTAATGCAGATGCTGGAATTGAAAAAATCTTAAAAGAAAAATATACTGATTTTTTCCAAAATATTTGTAATTTATAAAAAAAGGAGATAATTATGAAAAGCACAGCAAGATGGCAGGATTGGCTCATTTTAATCGGTGGAATTTGGTTGTTCATTTCGCCCTGGTTGTTTGGATTCAGCCACACTAATTATTCATGGGATGGCTTCGCGATGGGAGTTCTTCTGATCATTTTTTCGCTTTGGGCAGTTGGCGACAGAAAAGTCTGGGAAGAATGGATCACGCTTATTATAGGGGCATGGATCTTTATTTCTCCGTGGGTGTTAGGTTTTGCAAACGCACCAGACAGTTGGAATTTTTACATTGTAGGCGGCGCGGTATTCATTCTCTCTATCTGGGATTTGGGCCTTTACAGCAATGTAAACAGGCATCAATCCATTCCTGTCAGTTAATCAATTTGTGCAGAACAAATTGTAAAAGGAAAGCAGACCTCAATAAGTGGTCTGCTTGCTTTTTTTAGAACCGAATGGTTTATTTGAAAGGATCTTTTAAGCATGGAAACTGCGTTATTTTCTGATCTTCTTGCTATTTGCCCAGCACCTTCTTTGATAAAGCTTTTCATCAGAATCCGCTGGAGAGCTTGAGAAGTGAAATAATTAATGGACTGATTAGCTAATGTGCTAATTCATCAGAAAAATAAAAATCGTTATTATTTCTTCCTTTTACTGCTATTTTATTCCTCTTCTTCAGGATTGCTTTTCTTATTTTTTGGCTTGTGTTTTAAAACCTTTGCTTCTGAATAGAAAATAATTTCTTCCGCCATATTTTTTGCCTGGTCGCCGACTCTTTCCAATTTCCGGATCGTTGATAAAATATATAAAGCAGATTCAGTTTTTGAAGGATTTTCTTTGATAAATTCAGCGACAATAGCAGCGGCATTTTTATTGATCTCATCCAGCAAGTCGTCTTTCTTAAAAACTTTCCTGGCAAGCATGGTATCTTCTTCAGCAAAAGCATTCATTACATCAGTCACCATTTCATTGGCCTGCTGATACATTTCTATAACCCGGGTTATCTCCAATAAACGCATGTCAAAATCTTCAGGAATATTTACTACAAACTTTCCAATTCCTTCTGCAATATCGCCGGTTCGCTCAAGGTTCATGTTAATTTTCAAAGCGGCTAAAACAAAGCGCAGATCAATCGCTACCGGTGCAAACAAGGCAATAATATCTTCGCAATCACTGTCGATTTTCAGTTCAAATGCATTCACTCTTTTTTCGGTCAGTATCACTTCGCGGGCAAGATCACGATCCATATTGTTCAAAGCTTCCTGCGCTTTTTGAAGTTGCGATAAAACCATTTCCCACATACGGATAATTTCCTGTTTTAACTGCTGAATTTCATTATCGAGCGGCGTAAGTTTTTGATTCCATTTTAATAATGCCATGACTTTTAATTTTTTTCTGATACTATTTTTTAGATTCTAAAGACCTCACAGACTTATGAGACCTCACAGGTTTTAAAAAGCTGTGAAGCCTGCATTTTTTATCCAAAATGACCGGTAATATAATTCTGCGTTTTTTCGTGTTTAGGGTTCGTGAAAATCATTTTTGTATCTCCCGATTCTATTAATTCACCTAAATAAAAAAATGCCGTTTTATCGCTTACCCTCGCTGCCTGCTGCATGTTATGTGTTACCATCAAAATGGTATATTCTGATTTCAATTCATGAATTAATTCTTCAATTTTGGCTGTAGAAATGGGGTCCAGGGCTGAAGTGGCTTCATCCAATAATAAAATTTCAGGGTTCATGGATAATGCCCTGGCGATGCACAATCGTTGCTGCTGGCCGCCCGATAAAAAAGTGCCTTTTTTATGAAGCGTACTTCTTACTTCCATCCATAATGCTGCCTGTTTCAAAGAATTTTCTACAATTTCATCCTTTTCATTTTTACTAAGTTTAATGCCATTCAAAATGTAACCGGCAATAACATTATCATAAATACTCATTGTCGGAAACGGATTTGGCCGTTGAAAAACCATTCCTACTTTTCTTCGTAGCAGAACAGGATTCATGTCATAAATTTCTTCACCATTTAATTTTAAGGAACCTTCCACAGTAGCACCTTGCGTTAATCCATGCATGCGGTTTACACAACGGATAAACGTAGTTTTTCCACAACCGGAAGGTCCCATGATTGCCCAAACGGTATTTTTTTCAACTTCCAGGTTGATGTTTTTTAAAATATGGTTTTTCCCAAAAAACGCATTAAAATTCTCCGCTTTTAAAATTGCACTTTCCATTTACGCTGAACTATTTTAGTAATAATATTTAAAATCAAAATCATCAATATCAATAACATGGACGCGCCCCAGGCGAGTTGATGCCAGTCATTATAAGGGCTTGTTGCATAATTAAAAATAATCAATGGCAAGCTGCTTATGGGTTTGAAGATATTGGTACTCATAAAAGGATTCCCAAAAGCAGTAAATAAC
>DATILZ010000502.1:0-3619 GCA_035475995.1 Hanamia sp.
AAAAATAAGAAACCACCGGAAGAAGCTGATTTTTTTTCGGTGTTTTATTTTTAATTTTTTTCCTGAATAAAAAAATCTGCAAGATTAAAGAAACGAAGCATGTACTGAATACTGGCTTCATACATCACATGATACATGCAACCCACATTCCTTCTTTGTATTATTCTCCCACCACCAGCGGCCGCCCTGGTATCTTCACCTGGTTTTACGGGTTTCGTGCAAGGAGCACATCCGATGCTTGTATAACCCCGATCGTATAAAATATTGTATGGAATATGATGCTCGTTTACATAAGCCTTTACTTCCTCTGTTGCCCAGTTTAACAGGGGATGATATTTAATAATCTGGTTTCCCTCATCCCATTCTACCTGTGCCAAATCGTGCCTGTCATCTGACTGTTCGGCACGAATGCCCGTTATCCAGGCACATTTATTTTTCAAAGCTCGTTTTAAAGGTTCTACTTTGCGGATATAGCAACAGGCTTTACGCTGTTGCACAGATTCATAAAAAGAATTTGGACCGTTTTCTGCGACAAACGGCTCCAGCAGTTTATGATCAGGATTATATCCTCTGATCTTTGTATGATATCTTTCATTGGTGGCGCTCCATACTGAATAAGTCTCTTCAAAAAGCCTCCCGGTATCTAATGTAAAAATGCTAACAGGTAATTGATTGGTTAAAATTTTATGTGTGATCACCTGATCCTCAAAACTAAAACTACTGGAGCAAGTTACTTTATCGGGATAGCTTTTTACAAGATAACTTATCACTTCTTCAATTGATAATTCTTTTGCCAATTGAAGGATTTGGTCAACATCATTTTGTAATGAGTTTTTAATTTTATTACGGAGTTTATAAGTATCAGAATGATTTGGCAAAAAAAAATCAATTTCTTTACTAAATTGGGAGAAACAGCTTGTTTCTGTTTACCCGATGCAGAAAAAAATATGGGTGATAAAAGCTCTGGCCTGAATTATTATATTTTTGTTTAAAAAAAAGAGCAATGGAGCTAACCATACTTTCAATAGAAGCAAAAGATATCAGATTTCCAACGAGTAAATCTTTAGATGGATCGGATGCCATGAATAAAGATCCGGATTATTCGGCCGCTTATGTAATTTTAAAAACAAATGATCCCAAATTTGAAGGCCATGGGATGACTTTCACCGAAGGCCGTGGAAATGAATTGTGTGTAGCTGCTATTCAATCATTATCCTATTTATTGAAAGGAAAATCTTTAAAGGAAATCACCAATGACATGGCCGGTTTTTGGCGAATGATTACCGGCGACACTCAATTACGCTGGCTTGGACCTGAAAAAGGGATTATTCACATGGCTACCGGCGCCATAGTAAATGCCGTTTGGGATTTGTATGCCAAAACAGAAGGAAAGCCTGTGTGGAAATTAATTGCTGATATGATGCCAGAGCAATTGGTTGGTTGTATTGATTTTACTTATATCACCGATCTCATTACACCCGAAGAATCTGTTCAGATGCTTTCAAAACTGGCAGATACCAAACAGGAAAGAATTGATTATTTAATGAAAAATGGATATCCGGCGTACACTACCTCTGCCGGCTGGATGGGTTATTCAGAAGAGAAAATAAGAAGATTGAGCCGTACTGCACGCCAGGAAGGATGGAAATATCTAAAAATGAAAGTAGGCGGTGATGTAAACCGTGACGCAAAAAGAGCTGAAATCATTAGAGAAGAAGTAGGAAATGAGATGAGGCTGATGATGGATGCCAACCAGGTTTGGAACGTAAACGAAGCAATAGAAAACATGAAAGTACTGGCAAAATATAATCCGTGGTGGATAGAAGAACCTACCAGTCCCGATGACATCCTGGGCCATCTTGCTATAAAAAAAGCTGTTTCTCCCATCAAGGTTGCCACTGGTGAACATTGCCAAAACAGGGTGATGTTCAAACAGTTTATGGCAAGTGGCGCCATTGATATTTGCCAGGTAGATAGTTGCCGTATGGGTGGAGTAAATGAAGTTTTAGCGGTGATGCTTATGGCTGCAAAATTAAACGTTCCTGTTTGTCCACATGCCGGTGGAGTGGGATTATGTGAATATGTACAGCATTTGTCAATGATTGATTATATCTGCATCAGCGGCACTTTAGAAAACCGGATCACCGAATATGTAGATCATCTTCATGAACATTTTATCGATCCTGTAATCATCAAAAACGGCAATTATATGCCGCCGTTGGCTCCCGGCTACAGCATTGAAATGATAGAATCTTCGCTGGAAGCCTATAGTTTTCCTTCAGGGGAGATTTGGCAAACTGATAAATAACTCCTTTATGCACTGAAATCATACCTTTTTTAGAGAGATTCTTATCCTGCTAAAAGAGATGATTATAATAAAGATTTCGATTTCAAATTGTCACTTCAGCCATGCGCTTTGCTTTCTCCAGGGCGCCTCCCAATGTTTCAAAAACATTTCCTTTGCCAATAGCAAATAATAAACGGCTGTCTTTTATTTCTTTCAAAACCTGCTTACTATTTACTTCTGAGAGGAACAATTTAATGTGATGCTTTTTAAGATTCTTGCTTACTTCCTGAAGCGTCTGTATGCCTGTTGCATCAATTAGCGGTACATGCCTCATCCGGATAATCAATACTTTGGGATGTTGTTCGAGATATTTCATCGCATCTTTAAATTTATAAGCTGCTCCAAAAAACAGTGGGCCTGTAATTTCAAAAACCTCCACTCCTTTTGGAACTTCATATTTATCTTCAACAAGATCGTAACCAAAATCTTCGTCTTCAATTTCAGCAGTATAAGTGCTTACACCACTGAATTTGATCATATTTCTCATAAACAAAAAGGCAGCGAGGATGATGCCCACTTCAATCGCAACTGTCAGGTCGATTAAAACAGTAAGAAAAAAAGTAATCAGCAAAACGAGCACATCTCCTTTTGGCCCTTTTAAAATGGATTTGAAATTTTTCCACTCACTCATATTATATGCAACGATCACCAGTATGCCGGCAAGATTGGCAATCGGAATCAATGATGCCAGGCTTCCGGCAACCAATAAAATAAGTAAAAGCGTGATGGCGTGTACAATTCCTGCAACAGGTGTTCGTCCGCCGTTTTTTACATTAGTAGCAGTTCTGGCAATCGCTCCAGTAGCGGGAATACCGCCAAATAAGGAAGAAAAAATATTAGCGGTTCCCTGCGCAATCAGCTCCGTATTAGAACGGTGATTTCCACTGATCATTCCATCAGCTACCACTGCAGATAACAAAGATTCAATCGCACCGAGCATCGCAATGGTAAAAGCAGGCTGAATCAATTTTTTAAAAGTTTCAAAATCAACTGAAGGAAATTCAGGAACAGGAATGGAAGAAGAAATAACACCAAAACGACTTCCGATTGTTTCAACAGGCAAATGAAAAAATTGTACTACGGCAGTTGTAACCAGAATCGCAATTAAAGAACCCGGAATTTTTTTACTCACTTTTGGCCAAAGTAAAATGATCAGAATTGTTGCAACAGCCACTGCCACAGCATAAATATTTATTGAAGAAATATTGAGAAAAAACGCTTTCCATTTTTGCAAAAAATCTGCGGGAACAGCGCCCATTGAAAGACCGAGAA
>DATILZ010000503.1:0-2035 GCA_035475995.1 Hanamia sp.
TGGGATAATAGCTGGAAAAAAAGCGGTGCTTTCTCAGATTCCCTGGATCAATATTTAAAAGCAATTCATCCCGGCCTGATTATCGGCAGCCGTTTAAGGGCCGATGATTTTGGCAACAGGCATTTTGATGCAAATCATGAACTGATGGGCGACTACGAACAAGGCTGGGAAAGAAAAATCCCAAAAACTTTTGCCGAAACGAACGGCAATGATTGGGATTGTGTGATGACCATTCCTGAAAACGGCTGGGGTTACGCAAAAAAGTGGCTTGGCCATTGGAAAACAACAAATGAATTACTCGAAATGCTGGCTCAGTGCGTTTCTTTAGACGGCAATTTTGTAATCAATTTTGGCCCACGGGCTGATGGAACATTCAGGCCGGAAGAAATAAAAAATGCGAAAGAAATTGGTGATTGGATGAAAGTGAACAATACAGCAATTTATAACTGCGAATATGCCGCCTGGGAAAAACAGGATTGGGGTTATTACACCAAAAAAACAGGAGAAAATAAAGTATATATGATTGTCTTTAATGTGCCGGTTTCAGGAAGTTTAAAAATAAAACCATCAAAAAAACTGGAAGTGGACAAAGCATATTTATTAACTGATCCAAATAAACCATTAACGATGGAGAAATTGGATTATGGCGCTTCATTTATTCATTTGCCAAAAGATTTTAAAGTAAATAAACCCTTTGTAATTGTGTTGGAAACAAAAGAAACCAATCAAAATAATGAAGGTCCAAAAGCGAAAACATAAATAAAACTGCACTGCCAGCCCTGAAAGGGCATAATATTCTAGCATCGGGCTTCGCCCGATGCTAACTAAAGAAATGAACATGAAAAATATTTTCCTTCTATCCTCTCTTTTTATATGCTTGTCTGCTATCGCACAGTCAGCAAGGCAAACCATTGCTTTTAATGACGGCTGGCAATTCCGAAAAGCTCCAAATGAAAAGCAGATTTCTGGAGACACTTCATGGCAGTCAGTAACCATTCCTCATACCTGGAACGCTGTGGATATGCAAACCGGAAAAGATTTTTATGCCGGCGATGCTTTCTATCAAAAGCAATTTTTGATTGGTAAAAAACTGGAAGGGAAAAGGATTTTTATCCGTTTTGATGGAGCAGGTTCGGTTGCCGATGTGTATGTAAACAATAAATTTATTGGCGAACACAAAGGTTCCTATGCAGCTTTTTGTTTTGAAATTACTTATGCATTAAAATATGGAGAAGAAAATAGCATAAAAGTGAAAGTAAATAATGCCCCACGCAGAGATGTAATTCCCATAAATAATTTTCTTTTCGCCCTTTATGGTGGAATTTATCGCCCCGTTTCCCTGTTGGTTACTGGTAAATTAAATATTACCACTACTGATTACGCTTCTCCCGGAGTGTATATCCGGCAAAAAAATGTTTCCCCAAAATCAGCAGATATTGCTGTAACCGTCAAGATTGAAAATACCTGGCATTCTACGAAAAAAGTCTTGTTGCAAACTGATTTATTTGATATGAAAGGTAAATTGGTAAAAACCATAAAAAAAGGGATAACCATTTTGCCCCAGGGCCGGCAATCATTTACACAGGAGATTACTGTTTCTAATCCACGTTTATGGCAGGGAACAACCGATCCGTATTTGTATAAAGTAGTGACCAGTATCATTGATAAAAATGAAAAGACAGATGAAGTAACGCAGCCACTTGGTATTCGTAGTTTTAATATTATCCCTGGAAAGGGATTTTATCTGAACGGGAAGCCATACAGATTATATGGTGTATGCCGCCACCAGGATTGGTGGGGCTACAGTAATGCGCTCAGTTTTGCGCAGCAGGATACAGATATGGCAATGATCAAAGACATTGGCGCGACGAGCATCCGCTTTGGGCATTACCAGCAATCCGAACATATTTATAATGATTGTGACAGCATTGGTTTTTTAGTCTGGACCGAAATCCCTTTTGTAAATGCCGTTTCAGGAGAAGAAGCGGATAATGCCAAACAACAAATGACAGAACTCATCCGCCAAAATTTCAAT
>DATILZ010000504.1:0-2676 GCA_035475995.1 Hanamia sp.
TATTTTTTTGGTATTGCAAAAGCGCTGTTTTATAAGATGTTTCAAAGTTTTTAAGATTCAACTCATACTCGTTGGCAGCAACTATTTCATTCGCTTTTGCAGCGTTAATTTTTGCTTTTTGCCCTGAATTGAAAATGGGAATACCCAAGCCGATTTGTACGGATTGAAAGCGCGGGATGCTATTGTATTCTTTATTGTTAGCCCCGGTGCCGCGAATGCTCATTATATTGTAACCGAGAATAAGTTCCGGTAACAGCTTTGATTTTTCAACCTGCGTTTCCATAGACGCAACCTGCTTTTGTAGTTGATAAAACTGAACAAAAGGATGTGTGGTTAATGAAGAGGAATCGACAAAGCTGGTAATATCTATTTTAAATTCCTGGCTGTCCGGAATAAAAACGGTATTGGTATTTAGCAATAATTGAAACTGCAGTTGAAGTAATTCCATGTCTTGTTTCAATTGATTAAGTTGCAATCCTATTTGTCCGCGCTGATTTTCCGCAGTGGTTTTTTCTAAAATATTACTTTCACCTTTATTGAAACGAAAGGTTGCTTTTTCTAAAAATTGTGAAAAAAGGCTGTCAGTTCTATACAACAATTTTTCTTTTTGTTGCAGACACAAAAGATTATAATAGACTTTTGATACCTGTTTTCTCAATTCAGTTTCTTTTACCGCTGTATTCAATACACTGCTTTCCCACTCTTTGCCTAATAAATTTTTTTGGCTTGAATATACTTTTGGAAAACTGATAGTTTGCGTAACACTCAATTTTGTATCTGTATAAAAGCTATTGATTTGCCCAAAGTCGCCGATAACATTTGTGGGCGGAATAATCTTGGCTGTTTTTATTAATTTCTGTTGATACTCGGTCTTTAGTTTTTCATTTTTAATGGATAAATTATTTTTAAAAGCAGTATCAATTGCTGTCTGCAGTGAGATTGGGCTTTGAGCAAGAGCCGTTGCATAAACAAGGCAAAGGCAATTAACTATAAGGAATTTTTTATTCATAATAAAGAAGTTTCTTTTAAATCCCGCAATTGAACGAGAATAATTGAGTGTTTAATTTTTTTAAGAATAGTGAATTCGTAATCATCAAAAACTATTTTGTCATTAGTGTTAGGGAATTTGCCAAATGCGGCAAGAATGATTCCGGCCAGTGTTTCATAATTTTCACTCTCGGTAATAGGATGTGGTAAATGTTCGTTGATGTCATGTATGGAAGCGGAAGATATTACCGTATAATTTTTTTCAGAAGTTTTTTCCACTATTGGAATTTCATTATCAAACTCATCCTGAATTTCGCCTACCAATTCTTCCAGGATATCCTCCATGGTAACAATACCCGTTGTTCCGCCATGCTCACTTATAATTACGGCAACCTGTTGATGCTTTAACTGAAACTCTTTCATCAGGGAACTGATTTTTCTTGATTCAGGAACGGCAAGAATAGGTCGTAATAGTTCACGAATATTTATGGTTTCATTCTTTCTCAGTTTCAGTAATAAATCTTTCAGATAAACAACGCCTATTACATTATCCAATGAATTTTCGTAACAAATTATACGTGAATATCCTTCCTCTATAACCTTTTCAAGCTCTGCATCATCAAATGCATTTACATCAATGCCTACTATATTGGTTCTGTGAACCATCACCTGCTTTACAATCCTATCAGAAAAATCAAACGCATTTTTAATAATATCGTAATCGGCTTCTTCAATAGTGCCTACGTCTTTTCCCTGCTTTACAAGATATTTGAGTTCATCATTACTATGAACTTCCAAACCATCCAAAGCATGTATGCCAAATAACTTTAAAATTGAATTAGCGATACCATTAAGTATCCATATAAACGGTTTAAACACTATGTAAAACAATCGAAGAGGATATGCGATGAAAAAGGTGGTTCGTTGTGAATTTTGGATGGCAATTGACTTTGGCGCAAGTTCACCAAACACTATGTGAAGGATGGTAATAACGGCAAAGGCAATTGGCAATGCAATATCATGCGCAAGAGCAGGATTCATTTCTAACCCAAAAAGGTTAAATAATTTCAAAATGATTTTTGAAACAACAGGTTCTCCGACCCAGCCCAGACCAAGGCTGGCTAATGTTATTCCTAATTGGGTAGCGGCAAGATAGCCATTTAGGTTTTTGAGAATATGCTTTGAAAGCATGGCAGTTTTATTCCCAGACTCTGCTTCAAGTTCGACTTGTGAAAGCCGGACTTTTACAATGGCAAATTCTGCTGCCACAAAAAAACCGTTGGCAAATACAAGCAAAAGGGTGATAAAAATTTCCATAATTTATTAAAGATTAATTTCAGGTTTATCCTTTTTATGTACCAATGAAATTCCTTTTTCAAACATTATATACAATATTGGTAAAACAAATAAAGTAAGAAATGTTGCAATCAATAATCCGCCGATTACAACAGTTGCGAGAGGTCGTTGCACTTCAGCGCCTTCGCCTGTACTTAGCGCCATCGGTAAGAAACCAAGAGACGCTACAAAAGCCGTCATCAATACCGGCCTCAAACGGACTTTTGTTCCCTGCAAAACGATTCGTTTTAAATCGGTTAATCCTTCTTTTTTTAACCGGTTAAATTCCGCCACCAATACAATGCCATTCAACACTGATACACCAAATAATGCAATAAAGCCAATACCTGCCGA
>DATILZ010000505.1:0-9360 GCA_035475995.1 Hanamia sp.
AAAACACCGAAAACAGATTTATGAATTTGTGGTCTTAAATCATGTGCTCTCTTCCAATGTAGCAAGTCTTACTGCCGAGATGATACAGCAAGAACCGGCGGAATTAAAAGAATTTTTAAAACCTGTCAAATCTTCTATTTCCATTTTAGAAGAAAGTGTAAAGAAATTAGATAAAAGTTATTCGAATGACAATATTCCGGTTATTTCCTCTCCTCCTGTGTTACACAAAAAAATTGATGATCCGCATTTAAATGAACAATTGGATTTCATTAATAAAGTGAGCATGGATATTGGTAAATTGACAAATTTGATTGTACAATAATCTTCGTTTTTACAAAGTTCACCTGGCTTCACTTTTCACCAATAAATAAAATTGAAACATACGCTATTTGTTGATTTACTGTAAATGCATCATTTCTATAAAAGCAAAACTCCTGCAGTTGCAGGAGTTTATTGAATTTATTTACAAGAAGTTTATTTTTTAGGCACCGCGGGTTTGTTTGCTTTATCTGCCGCTTCCGATTGCTTTTTAAGCACCCCTTCCAATGCGTCTTTTGTTTTTAAAGCAGTTGCATCTGTTGGATCAATTTCCAAAATTTTATTGTTATACAATAGTGCTGAATCAGTTTGATGCTTAATGTTGTAAAAATAAGCTACCATATATCTGTTTGCAGGAATTGCAAAGTTTTTTATCGATGCTTTGTCCTTTGTTGTATCACTAATAGCAATTACTTTTTCATAAAGTGGTTTTGCTAAACCAAGTTCATAAGTAGTATCCATTCCTTCTCTGGAACGCGCGCCAAGATACCAACCATATGGATCAGAAGGATATTTTTCCTGGTAAATGTGAAAAACAGAATCAGCAGTTTTGTAATTGCCAGCACGATAATCATTATAACCAGCATAAAAGAGATCCTGTTTTCCAAAATTAGGATCAAGGCTCAAAATTTTTCCATACCATTTGCCTGCTTCCAGGAAGTTATTGCTGTTTGCAAAATCTTTTGCCAGATCGCTGATGGTTTTAATTTTATTAGCAACAACGGTATCCATTGACACGGCTTTTTCAATATAAGATTCTCCCTGAGCTTGCTGTCCGGGGAATTTCAATAAAATTTTGCCGTAGGTGGCATAATCTGTTGGCCCGATATTGTCAGGATTTACAACGGAAAAGAATTTTTGAAATGCTTCTCTAGCTTTTAATGAATCTCCCATTTTATCATAAGCATACCCCTTCAAACCATATAAATTCGGAAACGTCTTTTGCCCTGCAGAAGTAATACATGCATCGGCCTGGCTAATGGTTTCAGGATATTTTTTTGACACGTAATTGAGAGATGCTTTTAAATAACAGAGTTTAGAATCATTATCAGCAATTGCAGTATATTTATTTAAATAATCCGCAGCTTTATTTACATCGCGCTGATAATAATAAGTATAAAGCCAGTAATAAACGGGTGCAAAATTTGGATCCTCGCGAATAGCATCATCGTAATATTTCATATAAATGGCTTCCTGTCCATAGCCCTGCGTTTCAAAAATTCTACCAATCATGAAGCTGGCTCTTGCATCTTTTGGATCAAGTGATAAAGCCGTTTGATAGTTCAAAGTAGCATTAGCACCATCATTTAATTTCCAATAGCCAAACCCAATTTCATTGTAGATTTCCGCATTCTTTTTGTCCCTGTCGGCCGCCTGTTTCAACTTGTCAATGCCATACATAATATCACCATCTTTGGGTTCAATATTTGCCCTTCCAACAGCATAGAGAACATCAGCAAGATTTTTCTTTTTCGTATTATTTATAGCCGTTTCAAAGCGGTTACGTGCATCTGTTTTATTTCCTTGCATCAATTCTACCTGCCCAACGCCTATCATCATCAATGGGTCATTTGGATTTGCCTGCAATGTTTTTTGATATAATGCTTTTGCAGCGGCAGTATCAATAGGCTCCCTGTTCGGATCAAGGTAAGTTTGTCCCAGCCAATAAGCCGCTTCTGTGTTATTGGGATTGGCCGTCAACAACTTTTGAAAAACATCCTCCGCACTTTGGTACCTTTCATAATTTAAAAACTGTTTTCCCTCTTGAATGCTCTGGGCAAATAAAATATTACCCATTAAAAGCAGGGAAGCAATAACTCCGATTTTTTTCATGTTTACAATTTTTACTTTTTTATTAATAACTGGTTTTGATTTAAAATTAATAAGTAGTTGCTTTCCTCACGCTGAAATTCATTTTTGCAGGAGCAAGATATGCGCGTCTGAAAATCAATTGTCCTCTTTCATACTCCAGAAAGGTAGCAAATCCACTTCCAAGTCCGTCATAATTTTCTTTTAAAATATAATACAAGCCGCGCACCATAGGATAACGTTTTAGCAAAATATTTGCCTGGTAGGGTTTTATATAACTTCCTTCCGGGCATTTACATTTTATAGATGCAATAGTTATCTTATTGTTTAAAAAAGTTGTTTGGGCAGTATCTTCCGGATTTCCAATCCAGCTTACTCCTACAAAACCAAGAACATTGGTATGATTGGCTACATAATTAATCACCCCTTCACTGTTTTTTTCGGCAAATACTTTTTTTGGATCTAAAGGCACACCTCTCAAGATGGAATCAACTGCGTAACGAATGGTGCTTGTTTCATTTAATCCATCGAAAACTGCGAGTTCTTTATCTCCTGTTGTTCCACTCAAAATTCCTTTTATCTCGTCCATATCAAAAAGAGAATCTTTAAAGTTTTTGTTTACAATTACAGCGATGGCATCATAAGCTACTCTTGACCATGTGGGTGAATAACTCAAACTGTCTTTGTAATACTTTTCTTCCTGTGGTGTCAGTCCGCGTGTTACGATAATCATGCGGGTGCTGTCTTTCATCAGATCTTTGAAGCATTCAGCTTCCGGTTTGTAATCCGCAATAATTTTTGCATGAGGATATAGTGCTTCAAATACCTGAATCTCAGAATCAATTACGGGCTTGAAAGTTTCATCCACGCTGATATGTATGGTGCCGGTGCTTGGCGTGTCTACATCGGTTCTTTTATTTTCGTGGCAACTGGTGAAAAACACCCACAACAAGACAAGCATAAATGCCGCCGCTCTTGATACTCTTATGTGATTACTCAGGTAGATCATTCTTTGTAATATTTTTTTCTAATGCCTCTGTAGATTCTCCATGAACCGTAGATAATAACCAAAACTGCAAAGATCTTTGCAGGAATACTTGCCGTAAAATCAGTTGAAAAATTAAATTGTTTTGCAAATAAAATAATAATTCCAACGGCAACATAAATAAAGCCCATTCCGAGATCTGTAATGCTTCGCATCATCACATAACGCTTCGTTTTATTATCCGGCGTATTTTCAAATTCTTCAAGGCTCATTTTTTATTTTTTTAAATGACAAACGGCAAGATAAAATAAAATAGAGAAATTGCCATATTTGTTCCTTTACTGCATTATTTTTAAAAAACATTAAATTTTTCTTCAAAAAATGTCCGCAATTTATTTAAGATGCATCTGCTGTTTTTATTGCTGCAATTAAATTGTTAAATCATTGCTATTAATTTGAAGATGCAGCAAGTAATATTTTCCATAAGAAGCCATAATGTTTCATTATAAATTGTGATAATTGCCGCAAAATCCTTAAACAATAAACATTCCAACAATTAAATAATAGTTTTGCCATTTAAAAAAAAATAATTAAGGCTGAAGCAACAAAATATGAAACCATCATTACCACAGGGAACACGCGATTTTGCAGCGGAAACACTTCGGAGGCGCACGTTTATTATCGATACAATCAGAGAAACTTTTGAATTATATGGTTTTGAGCCTTTGGAAACTCCCTCTATGGAAAATTTGGAAACACTGATGGGAAAATACGGTGATGAAGGTGATAAACTTATTTTTAAAATTTTGAACAACGGACTTGACAATCCTTCAAAAAGAGAAAACGTAATAAAAGATTTTGAACACATTCTTTCTGGTAAAAACAATAAAAATATTACCGAAAGAGCTTTGCGCTATGACCTTACGATTCCTTTTGCAAGATTTATGGCAATGAACCAGGGGAAATTAACCCTTCCCTTTAAACGTTACCAGATTCAATCCGTATGGCGCGCAGATCGGCCTCAGAAAGGGCGTTACAGAGAATTTATGCAATGCGATGCAGATGTTGCAGGCACTTATTCTTTGATCAGTGATGTGGAACTTGCTGAAATTTATGCAGATGTTTTTGGAAAATTAAAAATAGATGTTGAGATAAAAATCAACAGCCGCAAAATATTGTATGCATTGGCTGAAGCATGCGACAGCATTGACAATATGACCGCCATTACCATTGCAATTGATAAACTTGAAAAGATTGGAATTGAAAAAGTAAAAGAAGAATTAAAAGAAAATGGATTATCAGAAAAGAGTATTTCTATCATTGAAAATTATACCAGGATCGAAGGCTCTAATTCAGAAAAATTGGAAAAGATAGAAACGCTTATCGGCGCTTCAGAAACAGGAAAAAAAGGAATAGAAGAACTAAACTTTATTTTAGATTTTTTGAATAATAATGAGAGTGAAGAAACAAATAAAGTGATTTTGGATTTCACTTTAGCCCGCGGATTAAATTATTATACTGGAACGATTTACGAAGTAAAAGCAAAAAATGTGAACATGGGAAGTATTGGTGGTGGTGGCCGTTATGATGATCTTACCGGTTTATTTGGTGTTCCCAATATGCCTGGAGTTGGCATCAGCTTTGGGTTAGACCGCATTTATGATGTGATGGAAGAATTAGAACTTTTCCCTGAAGATATTAATCATAGTACAGAAGTTATATTTTTTAATTTGGGTGAAAAAGAAAGCATGCATGCGTTTTCCATAATGCAAAGACTCCGGCATGCAAAAATCAGTTGTGAATTGTTTTACGAAAATTCAAAGCTGGAAAAGCAATTCAAATATGCTACAAAGAAGGATATTTCTTATGCAATCATTATTGGCTCCAAAGAAATGGAAACACACAATTGTGTAGTGAAAAACCTGGCAACCGGTGAACAAAAAACAATTGCAGAAAGTGAGTTAGTTAATTTTTTCAGTCGTTCTTATTTAATTTATTTGCAATAAAATAAAAATGTTGTCATTTTTATAATTTATCAGTAGGAAAAAATCAGTACTCAAGTAAAAGCGTAAATTTGTAACCAGACGATATTTTAGGATAAAAAGACTAATAAAATTTATGGAAACTATCAATAAAGCTCCAATTTCATTAACGCAGAACGCTGTAGATGAAATCAAAAAAATACTCAATGATCAGAACAACTCAGAAAAATATTTACGCATTGGTGTAAAAGGTGGCGGCTGCTCCGGAATGTCTTATTTATTAGGTTTTGAAAACAAAACTGAAAAAGATGAGTTATATGAAATTGAAGATATTCCCTGTATTATCAATCCTGCCCATTTAATTTATTTACATGGCATGGAAATCAACTGGGAAGGTGGATTGAACGCAAGGGGATTCACTTTTAAAAATCCAAATGCCAATACGACTTGTGGTTGTGGCAGTTCTTTTGGTGTATAATATCTTTTTATCAACAGCAAAATAACAAATACAATTGTTTTCTATTTTCTGATTGATTAAATAATTTAGATATCGTTTTAAGTTACATTTGCAAAAAAATTAAAAAACGGGTAGTGGCGCAGCCCGGTAGCGCACACGTCTGGGGGGCGTGGGGTCGCAAGTTCGAATCTTGTCTACCCGACAGAATAAAATCCTGAAACGCTTTCTATAAAAGGATTTCAGGGTTTTAATTTTTAGAATAAGTTGTTTACAAGTCCTTTACAAACAACTACAAAGTTTTATAAAATGGAAGTTGAAATATTAAAATCGAAAGTTCACAGAGCTACAATTACCGAAGCGAATCTCGAATATGTTGGTAGTCTCACCCTGGATGAAGATCTGATGGATGCGGCAGGAATGATTGAAAATGAAAAGATACAGGTTGTAAATGCAAATAATGGCGAACGCATCGAAACTTATCTCATCAAAGGCGAAAGAGCAAGCGGAGTATGCTGCCTGAATGGGCCCGCTGCGCGAAAAGGAATGGCAGGAGACATAGTAATTATTATAGCTTATTGCAGACTTCCCTTAGAAGAAGCGAAACAATTCAAACCGAAGGTAGTTTTTCCCAATAAGAATAATAAGATTGTAAAGGGGTGAATATTAAAAGTTCAAGTTTGCCAACTTTTAGAAAGTTGGCGCCACCTTAAATCCGTTAATTTCCTTTCACTTTATATACAAAGTCTTCGAGCTTTTTGATTTGCTTTACACGGTCTAAATCTTTTAAGGAATTGACCGTTGGAAGTTTTATAGAAATGTCTTTTTCCTTTTTAATTTCTTTCAAAGCTGTGTAAATATTTTTTGATTTGATGGCAAATACTACTCCATCTGCATTTGTCTCTTTACTGCTGATGATTCCAATTACTTCGCCGTCTTTATCTATTACAGGGCCGCCACTATTTCCCGGATTTACAGAAATACTTATCTGGTAAGAAGCGGTATCGCCATAGTAGCCTGATTTTGCACTCAGATAACCTTCACCATAAACAACTTCTTCACGTGGATAACCTAAAGTGAAAATTGGTTCAGCAAGTTCTGCAGTTGTCTTTGGAAACGTATAAGGAAGGCCACTTACTTTTCTAAATGCCGTGTCGGTTATTTTTAAGATTGCCAGATCAGTCAGGGTATTTGAGTAAATTGGAAGTGCAGCAAATTGATCTCCTTTTTTATTCTCAACAATGATATTTTTTGCATTCTGAACGACATGCGCATTAGTAATAATGTATCCGCTTCCATCTACTAAAAATCCGGTAGCCCTGAAATTTGCTTCAAATTTTGGTTTAGCAGGAATAGCGGTAGCATCATTTAATTTATGCTCAATCTGATTGAGCTTGTGTTCAAATTGGTTCAGCTTATTATCCACCAAAGGTGTAATAACAGCAACTTTTTTATTTTCAGAATACCTGGAAATTACCGTAGCGGTGCTGAAAGAAATAACTCCTGCGATAGCAGCAGCAACAGCTATCGTACGTCTGTAACGGTTCCATAAATAAGCAACTTTAGATTTTGGCTGCTCTTCATTTTCAGAAAATGCACCTTCCTTTCTCAGTCTGCTTTCAACCTCTTTTAGATTTTGCCTGAAAGCTCTTTGGTCGCTAAGATTTTCAAGCTCATCCAGAAAGAAAGAATGTTCTGCTGCAACCTGCTTAATATCAGGATTATTTTTTTGTAGTTCTTCAAAAAATAATTTTTCGGCATCATTCATTTGCCCGTTTCTATATCTCTCAATGGCATCTAAAAGTAAATTTTCATCCATTTTTTCACTCCTTATTTTTATATTTTGAAAAAAATATTTTTTTTAATCTGACCAGGCATTTATATTTCTGTGTTTTTGCATTATCCGCATTAGTATATCCAAAGGCAGATGCAATTTCAGGCATTGATTTCTTTTCGATATAAAATGCTTCCAGCAAACTTTTACACGGCTCTCCTATTTTTTTCAACGCACCTTCCATCAGTAAAAAATCTTTGTCCTTTTTTTCATGCAATTCCAACTCATCTTCTACCGCTACAATTTCCTGAATAGTTTCAATTGAGGGATTATACCGGTTTTGTTTTTGTAATTTCTTTAACCAAAGTCGTCTGCAAATCGAATACAAATAGGTTTGCAACTGACAGCTTAAATTAAAGGAACCTGATTTTGCTTTTTCAAAAAGAACGATCATTGCTTCCTGGAAAATGTCATAAGCATCATCAGGGTAGCCATTGTTTTTAATGATAAAAGACCTGATCGTTGCAAAGTTTTCACGGTAAATAGTTTCAATAGCATTCGTATCATTTGCTGCAAGCCCGCTCAACAAATCTTTTTCCTGGTCAATCGTTTTCACTCATCTATAATTAATACGGTTAAAATGGAAAAGTAACCCAAATAATTTTTTAAAAAAACTTTTATCAATTGGGTTACTTTTTTTAAATGCGGGTATAAATAAGAAATATTTTAAAAATCTAAAATTAAACAAAATGAAAAAATTATTGCTTGTTTTCACAGTTGCAGCTTTTTTGACTGCTTGTAATGGTAACTCAACTAAAACTGAAACAAATTCTTCAGATTCTACTACAGTTACTACACCGGCTACAACCGATACAACTTCAACAGCAACTGATACTACAAACAAAGTGAGCACTGATACAACTCATAAAATGAGCGCTGATACAACTCATAAATAATCAATTAGAATTATTTCTATCGTTTTACAGTTTTTATTGACTGGCAATCTAAGAGCCGTTTCCTTTGGGGAACGGTTTTTTTACGCAAATAACGTAACAGAATCAGGAAAGAAAATTATTCCATTTCATGCGCCCATTTATCCCTTTCGTCCGGGCTGAATTTCCATGGAGCAAAATTATTTTCAATATTACTGAACATAGCATTCCATTCTGCCGGCGCATTACTTTCTTCCATAATCAAAGAACGCCGAAGCTCAAAAATGATATTTAACGGATTGATACTTACCGGACATTCCTCCACACACGCATTGCATGATGTGCAAGCCCTCAATTCTTCGACGGTAATATAATCGTGCAAAAGTGTTTTTCCATCATCTTTAAATGTACCATTCTCCTTAATATTATCCCTTACATCCTCCATTCTGTCGCGGGTATCCATCATGATTTTTCGTGGATTTAACAACTTACCGGTAATGTTTGCAGGACAGGCGGCAGTACATCTTCCACACTCTGTGCAGGTATACGCATCCAGCAAATTTTTCCAACTCAGATCAAAAATATCTTTAGCGCCAAACTTCGTTTGCGCATCACCGTTAGCAGGAGCCAGCTCCGGTTTAAACATATACTGAACTTCCTGTTCTACATTTTTCATATTCTTCATTTCTCCTTTCGGAACCAACGGTTTAAAATACGTATTTGGAAAAGCAAGCAGAATATGAAAGTGTTTGCTGTAAGGAAGATAATTTAAAAAAGCAAAAATGCCTGTAATGTGCAGCCACCAGCAGCTTCGTTCAATTGCAACAAGTGTAGCAGGCTTTAAATTTTTCATGGAATTGGCAACAAAACCGGAAAGAATAAAACTTCCATGATTGGCATAATGAGGATTCCCCTGCAATTGTAAAGCGCGATCAGCGGAATTCATAGTGAGAAATAATCCCATTAGAATAATTTCGGTGATTAGAATAAGATTCGCATCAGTGCGTGGCCATCCGTCTAAATCATGCTTGCTGAAACGTTTTAGTTTTAAAATATTTCTTCTGATAAGAAAAATAACACAAGCTGCTAAAACTCCAATTGCCAGT
>DATILZ010000506.1:0-3001 GCA_035475995.1 Hanamia sp.
TTCTCTTTTTGTTTTCAAATCAATCAGGGTAAGATCAACAGCAGTTCCGCGATTGTGGCCGCTACCTTTTGCCGGATCGGCAGCGTAACGGTCATCCTTCACTTTTCCCCACATTTTTTCTGTAACTGAATAAGGACGGTAAGCATCAAAAATTTTAATTCCCATACCTTCCTTTTTTAATTCTTCAACTACCTTTTTCAATGAGTCTGCCGCCGGCTTTCGAAGATAAGTAGTACGAACCGGAGGATACAACTTCTGATGCATAAAGTTATCTTCCGTTGCATATTTTAAATCCAGTGCCAATCCCGGAATAAGATGCGCCAGGTCCACCATTTCTTTGTTGGAATCCTGTTTGATCTCCTGTGCCAGGCTTCGCCGGTCCTTAACTACAAACAGTCCATATTTATTAACCGTTTTTGATTGACCTTTTACGGGGTTTAAGACAATAAAATTAGTAAGAAAAACAGCGGTAAAGATTAGTAATGGCGGGTATTTGACTCTGTTCATACTGTACATTAAATCGAAAAGTATGATTTAATTTATAAAATACTAAAAAATTTTACTGAAAGCATAAATTCTGAGTAGCATCAGATCTGTATGGATTGGTATCAATTAATATACTGGGTTTTCATAGGTTATAGAGCAATCGCAAGTTAATTCTCGTCTCTTCGGGTTTCAGCGGAAAATTTATCGTAATAAAAAAGAGCTGCATTTCTGCAACTCTTTTTTCAATACCGCATCCACAATCGTTTAAGCAATTTGAATCAGCTTTGGCGGCTTTTGTTTTGCTTCCTCTTTTTTAGGGATGAGCAACTGCAGCAGCCCATTGTCATATTTTGCCTGAATCTTATCCAGATCTACCACTTCTTTTGGAAGATCAAAGGTTCTGTAAAATGATTGATAACTAAACTCCCGGCGGGTGTATTTCTCATCTTCTGTTTCTTGCTGCTCAGATCTTTTTTCAGAACTGATGCTCAGCATGGTTCCGTCCAGTTCTATTTTAAAATCCTTTTTACTCATGCCGGGGGCTGCTACCTCTACCAGAAAATTCTCAGGCGTTTCTTTAATATTCACGCCGGGAATGGTAGTATTGGTGTTAGAAAAATTAGATAATCCCCAATTGAAGATGTCTCTGTTGAAGAAGTCATCAAAAAGCAGAGGCATCTGGTTCAAGTTGCCATTTCCTTTTAAAAGTCTCATAATATCCTCCTTTTTTAAATTGGTTAATAAATAATTTTTAAAAAAAATCAGCAATCTGGATGCCATTCCAGACGGCAATTATTTTTTAAGAAAATTTGTCTTGCCGATAAAAAAAATGTCAGATAGATAAGACAATTTTTCGGAAAATAGCCATCATTAGAAAAAATAAAATCTGCAAAGGCTAATCCATTCTGATTCTTTTAAAAAAGAAAAAGAGCCATTTATTTAGTTAACCGAAGGGAACTTCATCAATAAATCGAACAGTGTGAAACCTTATCTTTGACCGCATCATTTGTTCAGGTATAATTGCTCAATAATTAAAGAAGGAAAATAATCAATGATAAAAGCTCAATAATCGATGATCAGGGAAATCCAAAATTACGCTATGCAAAAAACGACGCCGAACCTGCTGACGACCAAACATCATTTTGAGATCCTGGATGGATTGAGAGGTGTGGCTGCGCTTGCCATTGTACTTTTTCATTTTATGGAAATCGTTCATTCTCCTGATCAAAATTTTATTGCGCATGGCTTTTTAGCCGTTGATTTTTTCTTCTGTCTTTCCGGCTTTGTTATTGCCTATGCTTATGACGACCGGATTGGAAAAATGGGTATTAAAGAATTTTTCAAATCGAGGTTGATCAGGCTGCATCCGATGGTGGTTTTTGGCTCAGTGCTGGGCTTGCTAACTTTTCTTTTCGATCCGTTTGCCGCGCATGCTGAATTATACAGTGCCGGCAAGATTATCGTCATCTTTCTTGCTTCTGTTTTTCTGATTCCCTATCCCACAATGATGGAGCGTTATTTTAATTTGTTTGGTTTAAATGCCCCTGCATGGTCCTTGTTCTGGGAATATGTTGCCAATATTGTGTATGCTTTTATACTTTACAAACTTAGCCGCCGCTTTCTGATCTTACTTCTTATCCTTTCTGCCATAGCGTTATTACTGGTCAGTTATCGTGCGGGGTCATTGCTTGGCGGATGGGCCGGCGAAAATTTTTGGGATGGAGGCGCCCGTATTTCGTACTCTTTTTTAGCAGGAATGCTGGTATATCGCGCCAACCTGATCATTAAGTCGAAACTTGGTTTTGCCGGCCTCGCTGTGTTGCTGTTGCCGGCTTTTCTAATGCCCTTTAACGCGGAATGGAACTGGCTTACAGAACCACTGGTTGTAATATTCTATTTCCCGTTGCTTGTTGCATTGGGGGCCGGCGCTACATTGTCGCCGGGGTTAAAAAAACTTTGCATCTTCTCTGGAAAAATATCATATCCCTTATACATGACGCATTATTCAATAATGTGGATATTTGCCAATTATTATACAAGCTACAAACCGGCAAACACCCAACTGTTTTTTATCATAACGATTGGAATCATTCTTTTGATTGCATTCGCCTATTTGGTAATGAGGTTTTATGATATCCCGGTGAGGAGGTATTTTAGTGAAAAGAGGAAGAGGGTTTGAGGGGATGTTTGATATTTGATTTCTGATGTATAACCTCGAATTTGCTTCACAGATTTTTTATTTTTTGTACTTTTATTCTTTTGATCTGCTGACGTTCCGGTGAGATCATTAATTGCCTGCGGGTGCATATCTGTTAGCGGTTCGTACAGCAGATTGTAACGGCATAAGAATAAATAAATTGATATTACAATAATCATTTTGAAATTATAGAAAATGGTATTCGATCCAAACAACCCTATTGTTAAGCTTTGTCTTGAAGGCATGAACATGGAGGATAAAGGCAAGCCGCAAGAGGCAGCCAGCCTGTTTCTCCGGGCATGGAACGAAGCTTCAAAC
>DATILZ010000507.1:0-9711 GCA_035475995.1 Hanamia sp.
TGAGTATCTACTCAGGCCCAATTTTTTTAGAAAAGTTGTTCCTGTAAAACTTTAAACTGATAATCTTTTTTCGAATAATATGCGAGGATCCTCGGAAGCGCGTATTTCAATGCAGTAAAGGCTTTGGCGCTATCATGAAAAACAACAATTGAACCAGGCTCTGCATTATTTACCACATTCAAATAACAATTTTCGCCGGTAACAGAAGGATCAAAATCGCCGCTTAATACATCCCACATAATTGTTTTTAAATGGAGCTTCTTGCCGCTGATAGTCTTTGATTGAAACCTTGTAATTCTTCCATAAGGTGGCCTGAAGAGATTACTGTCAATGATTTTTGCCGCTTCTTCAATATCCTGAAAATATTTGTTGTCATCAGTTTTCCACCCATTTAAATGATGAAAGGTATGATTTCCCGGCTTATGACCTTCAGCGATCATGCGTGTGTAAACCGGAAAATGTTCTTTTACATTTTTGCCAATACAGAAAAAAGTTGCTTTGGCATTATAGGTCTTTAATTGTTCCAAAACGAATAAAGTCGCTTCGGGATGCGGCCCATCATCAAAAGTGAGATACAGCATCTTTTCATCGGTTTTTATATTCCAGACACGTTCAGGAAATATTTTTTTTAGAATCCAGGGCGTTTTTTTCAAGTACAGCATAAGGATAAAATTAATCGATTTTTAAAATTGCCATTTATTTTCTTCTGAAAATCATTTTTTTTTGAGGAACAAATAAGTTTTCATTAAGAAAAAAACTATTGACAAAATGAATAATTGGTATTACCTTTGCGGCCTCAAAAAATCATGCCGTAACATGATAAGTGGCCAGTTAAGGCTGGCACGTATCCCTGGAAACAGTAAATGGCATGTCAATTAACTTTTAAAACAATAATTGTACATGAAATTAAGTCAATTTAAATTTGACCTCCCTCTCAATCTTATAGCACAAAATCCGACCAAAAGAAGAGAAGACAGTAGAATGATGGTGATCGAAAGAGCCACCGGGAAAATCGAAAACAAACATTTTAAAGACATCCTTGATTACTTCGATGATAAAGATGTATTTGTAGTAAATAACACGAAAGTTTTTCCTGCGAGAATGTATGGCAAAAAAGAAAAGACCGGCGCAAAAATCGAAGTTTTTCTTTTAAGGGAATTGCACCGGCAAAACCGTCTTTGGGATGTAATTGTAGATCCTGCAAGGAAAATAAGGGTAGGCAATAAATTATATTTTGGAGAAAATGATGAGCTGGTAGCAGAGGTTATTGATAACACCACCAGCCGTGGCAGAACCATCCGTTTTCTTTGGGATGGAAGCGAAGAAGAATTCAGGAAAATGTTGTATTTCATGGGAGAAACTCCTTTGCCAAAATACATCAAACGCAAACCTGATGAAGAAGATCGTGAAAGATATCAGACCGTATATGCAAAACACGAAGGCGCTGTAGCTGCGCCGACAGCAGGTTTGCACTTTAGCCCTGAATTAATTAAACGTTTGGAAATCAAAGGCGTGAAATTTGCAGAAGTTACTTTACATACCGGCCTTGGCACGTTTCGTCCGATAGAAGTAGAAGATTTGAGCAAGCATAAAATGGACGCAGAATATTATCGCATAGATGAAGAAGCCTGCAAAATCGTAAACAAAGCGAAGGAAACCGGCCACCGGATTTGCTCTGTTGGAACTACCACTATGCGTGCAATGGAAACTTCTTTTACCGCACAGAAATTATTAAAACCTTCTGAAGGATGGACAAATCATTTTATTCATCCACCTTATAATTTTAATATCGCAGATTCATTAATTACTAATTTTCATTTGCCCAAAACCAGCTTATTAATTATGGCTTGTGCATTTGCCGGTTATGATTTGATGATGGATGCTTACAAAAAAGCTATCAAAGATAAATACCGTTTTTTCAGTTATGGCGATGCCATGTTGATTATTTAAAGTATTCTACTTATTACGAAACTTTTCCGGCTGATGATTTTTCATCGGCCGGTTTTGTTTTGTACAAAATCTTAGGTTATAATAAACAAAGAAATAAACGGAATTTATATTTCCAGAAAATATGGAAATTTTTAGCTAAAAAGCTTTCTTTTTTATTAATCCTACAACATGGTTTTATTCCTTCATTCACTTACCTTTGCAGCCCATAAATAGAAAAGAATATGAGTGGCGCATTAAAAGAAGTCAGAAACCGGATAAAAAGCGTTCAAAGTACCCAACAAATTACCAAAGCCATGAAAATGGTGAGTGCGGCAAAGCTACGCCGGGCACAGGATGCCATCGTTCAGATGCGCCCTTATGCTCAAAAGCTGCAGGAAATGCTGGGCAATATTGTGGGCAATGCTGAAGGTGATATTAACCTGGCTCTTGCCAAAGAGAGGCCGATAGAAAAAGTCTTGTTGATCGTTATTACCAGTGACCGCGGATTATGCGGTGGTTACAACAGCAATCTTATTAAACTGGCAAAGCTCGATATTCATGAAAAATATGCTGCTCAGTTTGCAAAAGGAAATGTAGAAATATTGCCTTTGGGAAAAAGAGGTTATGAGCATTTTACAAAAAATAATTACAAAGTAATTGACCGCTTTTGGAATATCTTTTCTGACCTGTCTTTTGAGCATGTAGCTGAGGCAGCTAAATATGCAATGGATGCTTTTTCAAAAGGAGAAATAGATGCAGTAGATGTTGTGTACAGTGAGTTTAAAAATGCAGCTACACAAAAATTTATTGCCGAACCATTTTTACCCGTAAAAAAATCTGCTCCTAAAAAAGGAAATACAAAAGCTGATTTTATTTTTGAGCCGGGGAAAGAAGTTTTGTTGCAGGAATTAATGCCTAAAATTCTAAACACACAATTGTATAAAGCGATTCTCGATTCTCATGCGAGTGAGCATGGCGCAAGAATGACAGCGATGGATAAGGCTACAGAAAATGCAAATGAACTTTTGAAAGCACTGAAAATAAGTTACAACCGTGCAAGACAGGCAGCGATTACAACAGAGCTTACAGAAATTGTAAGCGGCGCGGCGGCATTGCAGGGATAGTTTATAAGCTTATCCGGCTGATTGGCTAATCATTTAAAAATGGAATTAAGCGTCCTCATCCCACATATCGAAGCATTGATCTTTGCCAGCGACAAACCTTTGGCAATAAATGATCTTGTTGAATTGCTCAACAATGCGATGGGTTTTATTGAAGACCGCGCCACTGCCGAACAGGTAGAAGCCGCTATAAATGCGATCAAAGAAAAATATGAATCAGAATTTTATGCTTTTGGCCTCGTCGAAAGCGGGGGTGGCTGGCAGTTTCTTACCAAACAGGAATACCACAAAACAATTGCTCAACTGAATGGCGATAAATTTTTAAAAAAATTATCCGCTGCATCTATTGAAACCCTTTCTATCATTGCATACAAGCAACCGGTAACCAAATCAGAGATCGAATTAATCCGAGGAGTAAATTGTGATTATGCAGTTCAGAAACTTTTAGAAAAAGAACTGATCGTAATTTCAGGAAGAAGGGAAGATGCTGTTGGAAAACCACTCATTTATTCTACTTCAAAAAATTTCATGGATTATTTTGGGATTAATTCTGCCGATGACCTGCCTAGAGTAAAAGAGATTTTGAACCAGGAAATAACTGAAGCCACAAAAATTGAAAGAAAAGAAAATATAGAAAACAAAGAAGAAAATCGTGAGAATCCAATTATAGAGCCTATAGAAAGGAATGAAGCAACAAAAGATGATTCGTTGGAAACGTCTTAATGTTTAAAAAAAAACTTCTGATTTGGTAATCAAAACTTCTGTCTTTTTTCTACTTTTATATATTTTATAATTCTTCGCTATCATGCTATTAAATCTTTTTATCCTTCAAACAAATGTCTGAGGTGTTATCTCATAATCAACTTGCTGCCATTGCTGATGAATTTGGAACTCCGGTTTATATTTATCATGCCGAAAAAATTGCGGAACAATATCAGAAATTAAAAAATGCTTTTGCGGGTCAGGACGTCGCTTTCTTTTATGCATCAAAAGCATTAACCAATATCAGTGTGTTGCGTTACATAAAATCGCTTGGCGCTAATATAGACTGTAGTTCTGTAAATGAAGTGAAGCTCGCGCTGCACGCTGGTTTTCCTGCTGAAAAAGTTTTATATACTTCTAATGGAATTGCTTTCGAAGAAATTGAAGAAGCGAAAAACCTGGGAGTTCATATTAATATTGACAGCCTTTCTAACCTGGAAAAATTTGGAAAAAAGTTTGGACATTCTTATCCTGTAGGCATTCGTCTGCGTCCCAATATTTTAGCCGGGGGAAATCTAAAAATTTCCACCGGGCATGATAAAAGTAAATTTGGAATTCCCGTTGATCAGTTTGAAAAAATAATCGAATGCGTTGAGAAAAATAATCTTTTTATTCAGGGTTTACACATTCATACCGGAAGTGAAATAAAAGACGCGGATGTTTTTGTAAAAGGAATCGAAAAGCTTTTTGATATCATTCCTCATTTTAAAGAACTGGAATTTATAGACCTGGGTGGCGGTTTTAAAGTTCCTTACAAAGAAGGTGATACAGAAACTGATATCAATCTGCTGGCGCAAAAAGTAAAAGAAGCATTTGCAAATCATCCCAATCCAGCACATTTGCAAATCTGGTTTGAGCCGGGAAAATTTCTGGTGAGCGAAGCCGGATATTTTGTTACCCAGGTAAATGTTTTAAAAGAAAGCTCTTCAACAACTTTTGCTGGTGTAAACAGTGGTTTTAATCATTTGATCCGCCCAATGTTTTATAATGCTTACCACCACATTGAAAATATCAGTAACGAAAACGGCCCGAAAAAGATTTATACGGTTGTTGGCAATATTTGCGAAACCGACACATTCGCGGAAGACCGCGAAATCAATGAAATTAAAGAAGGAGATTATCTTGTTTTTTATAATGCAGGCGCATATGGATTTGAAATGTCTTCCAATTTTAATTCGCGATTGAAACCCGCGGAAGTATTGTTTAAAAACGGCAGGCCGGTTTTAATAAGAAAGAGAGACGTTTTTGAAGATTTATTGAAAAACCAGGTTTTTGAAGACTGAAGGCTGAAATCAAAAGGTTGAAGACTGAAATAAATTTTAATTATGGAAAAAGTAATCATTGTTGGTGGCGGAGTGAATGGACTTTGCGCTGCTTATTATTTACAAAAAAACAATTTTGAAGTAACTGTAATTGACACCGGTGATATTTCTAACAATTGCTCTTTTGGCAACATGGGTTTTTTATCTCCGAGTCATTTTGTGCCGCTGGCTTCACCCGGAATTATTTCTGAAGGATTAAAATATATGCTTAGCAGCACGAGTCCTTTTTACATCAAACCAAGACTAAATCTTCCTTTCATTCAATGGGCTTTAAAGTTTTATCAAAACAGCAATCAGAAAACTGTAGAAAAAAATGCACCGCATTTAAGCGAGCTTTTAAATCTCAGCCGCAGATTGATGAACGAAATAAGAGACGATATCGGCGATGTTTTCGATATGGAAGAAATTGGTTGTATGATGATGTGCCATTCACAAAAAGCTTTTGAAGATGAACTGAAATTGCTGGAAGGAGCTAAAAAATTCAAGCTCGAAGTAGAAGTACTGAATCGTGAAGAATTGCAAAAGCGCGAACCTGATGTAGAGTTGGACATTTATGGAGCGTTGTTATTTAAAGATGATGCACATATTCAACCGGGTAAATTTATGGTTGCCTTGAAAAATTACCTTGAAAAAAATGGGGTAAGCTTTCAATTGAATACAACGGTTACCGGATTTAAAAAGAGTCATAAAAAAATTGAATCAGTAATTACCGATAAAGGAATGTTTACAGCAGATGAAATTGTGTTGGCAGGCGGAAGCTGGCTCTCAAAGCTGGCAAAGCTGGCTGGCGTTAAATTATTGATTGAAGGAGGAAAAGGTTACAGCTATACTTATGAGTACGTTGAAAAAAATATTCGTTACCCTGCAATTTTAGTAGATGGCCGTTGTGCTGTAACTCCATGGCACCACATGCTTCGCATTGGAGGTACTATGGAATTCAGCGGTATCAATGACAATGTTTTAATAAAAAGAATGGAAGGGATTTTTAATTCTGTAAAAAAATTCTATCCCGGTTTGAAAATTGAATTTCCTCCTAAAGACAAAATCTGGACTGGTCTTCGCCCAGTCTCACCCGATGGATTGCCTTACCTTGGAAAAGCACCAGGATTGGATAATCTTTTAATTTCTGGTGGCAATGCCATGTTAGGTATTTCGGAAGGTGCTGCAGCAGGACAAATCATCAGCGATATTATTGAAAAAAGGAGCACGCCAATTGATATTAGTGCTTTTAAAGTTGGGCGATTTTAGGTAGGGGCGACTTCAAATTTTCAATTACAAAAATAGGAATTTACAATATTTCTTGTTTTACTGTAATTCGTTTCTCTTCTTTAAAAGGTATTTTTCAGAAATTTCACTTTCCTTTATCTAACAAACCTTGCTTTATCCTTTTTTATTTTTTCTCTAAACATCTGATTGAATTTCTCATTTGCTCCTTTCATAATAATGATGAGCGATCCATGTTCTCTTGCAAAGGGATTGGTAACACTATCAGATAAAATTACGGAAGAAAAATCTTTTATAAAATCATGTTGCATTTCCTGTTTGTCATCAGTTATTATAATGAAATTATCAATATGTGAACTATCCGGAAGCCAATATAAAAAACTGGCGTTATCGCTATAAACGATTGGAAGATTATGTTTTTTTCCATAGTAATTAATTGCTGCCGCTTCGCCATAATTATCGGCAAAAATAAACGTGTTCTTTTTTTCTTCATCGCTTAATAATGAATAAGCTTTGGCCGTTTTTCCGGTCATTTCTTTCCAGCCAAGCATATCTCCAAAATCCTGTGGTAAAGGATGATTTTGAAGGTCTTCCCATTTCAAAAAACCTGTTTTTTCGAGGTGCTTTGCTTTATAATAAGCTGCTAATTTTTCGGGTTTGTAAATGGGCAAATACAAAGGAACCAAAGGAATGCCTAATGCTAAAGGAATCACGATGAAAACAAACTTCCAAACGTTGGAATGCTTTGCTGCAAAACGTTCCAGGTGTATTGCACCAAATGCAAATAAGACAGGATAAACTCCAAGTGAATAATAATTTTTTCCCTGGAAATAAAGCAATATCAGGATGACCAATAGATAAGCCCACGCAAAGATGCGGTACTTTCCATTCTCTTTAAAAATCACAAAATACAAACCTGCAATCCATATAAAAACGACAGGCAAATTCATCAGTAACTGATCGATTAAAAAACCAACCGGGCTTACATATTGCAATTGAAACTGGTGTAATTCCTTCATGTGAACAATAACCGGAAAATGATAATTGTATTGCCAGAAAAGGTTTGGAAGAAAAATTAAAAAGCCAATAAGCGAAGCAACATATAAATGCTTATTCAAAAATATTTTCCGGTTTTTTGTTATCAATACTGCTAATAAAATACTGATGATATAAAATGCAACTGAATACTTACTGAGCATGCCCAAACCAGCACTGATACCGAACAAATAGAGATAACTATTTTTTTGTGTTTGCATAAATCGAAGAATGCTGTAAGCAATCATCGTCCAAAAAAATATTTCTAAAAAATTGGGTTGAAATAAGAAATGTACTCTTAAATAAGCACCAAAAATGAATGGCAGCAAAGCAAGAAATAATGCGAAAACCTTTCCTCCAAAAGAAAGAATGATTTTGCCTGCGATTATATAGGTAAGGGCGCCAAATAAAGAAGGCCAAAATTTTAACCAGAACATACTTGTACCAAAAAGATTGGTAAACCAGGCAAATACGGAAAGCAGCGGCGGCACTTCCATATAGCCCCATGCCATATGATGCGCTTCGGCTAAATATAAAAATTCATCGCGCTGAGGTTGATAATAACTGTTTTGTAAAATAAAAGGAAGAATGAATTTTATCAGGGCAAAAAAGTATAAAACCTTGTATTCCTTTTTCATGGATTTTTTAGAAAGTTAATTACTTTTTAAATTGAAAATAAAAAATGCCACTCAAAAGATTAAGAATGGCATTTTTTGAAAGTGAATAATTTGTTTTTTACTTCAATTCCTTCATAATTTCTTCTACCGCTTTTTCTATCTGTGGATCTTTATTATTCAACCTGTCTTCAAAAGTATTTTTCACATAAATATCAGGAGAAACACCGGTATGTTCCAGGTTTTTTCCGTCCAAAGTGAAACACCCCCATGAAGGCAATCTTACTGAAGAGCCATCTACCAAAGACTTTGCGCTGGTAAAGATGATCCAATGATATGTATCTGTTCCAATGATTTTTCCAAGCTTTAATTCTTTAAACCCTGCCGCAGTCATTTCTGCATCGCTTAAACTCTGTTCATTTACCAATAAAATAATTGGTTTGGCTGCCGGAGCGAAATCAGGCTGCGGGCTCATTTTTCCATCGCGGTATTTCCATTGCAAATAAGGACGTTGCGATAAAAATTGCAACACTTTGTCATGCACATTTCCACCAGTATTATAACGAAGATCAAGAATCAATGCTTTGCGCTGGTTGATAGAATCAGAAACCATTTTGAGTTCAAAATCTTTCAATGCGTCAGTACCCATGTCTTTCATATACACATAACCGATTTGTTTGTTGCTCAATGCATCCACTCTTCTTCTATTCGCCTCTATCCATTCATCATACAAATCGCGTTGCATATCATTCGGTGTACCAGGGTGAATTTTTACATCAAAAATTTTATTGCCACGTTTAAATGCAAGGATCATCTCATCCGGTTTTTGTGAACGCATAAAATAATATTCACGGCTTTGTTTTGGATCAATTTTTTCGCCATCAACACTTATCAGTTCATCTCCTTTTTCAATTTTGTTTTCAGAAACATCTGCAACTCCATCTTTTAAAACATGATCCACTTCATAAGGATTGGTATTGCTGAAAACCAGTCCTGCAGTCGCTGTGGTTGTTTTATAAAACGTTTTTTCATCATTTCCAAAAGTAGAAAAACCATAATGCGAAGTATTTAATTCGCCCATCATATTATTTAATAAAACGCGAAAATCATTTCGTGTTTGCAGTTGAGGTAAAAAAGTTGCATAACGATCCCGGATGTTCTGCCAGTTTACCCCATTAAAATTTTCGTTGTAATAATTTTCCTGCAAATCGCCCCACGCTTCGTAAAACATTTGATTGAATTCATCATTCATATTTATTGTAAAAGGAAAACTGATATCCACCTTATCAATCGAATTTTTATCTACATCCAGCTTGTGAATATCACCCTTGTTTAAAACATAATAATGATCTTTATAACCTTTGATATTCAAATCATTTTCATCCGCATCTTTTACTTTTTCTGTTTTTGTTTTTTCAAATGGTTCTAATGTTAATTTCCATAAAGCAGGTTTTCCATTTTCATGATTTGAAATAAAAAATACAAAAGTTTTGTCTTCGTTTTTTATTACAAATAAATCTGACTGATCCCCAAAACCTGGCCCAATCTGCTCTATCCGCTCCATCATGTCCCGGAAATCAATTTTTATTTCTGGTTTTGGTGGCGCTGTATTTTTTGCTGTTTCCGCCTCTTTTTTCTCTTCTAACTTCTTTAGATTTTTCTTTTTTGTTTCTTTTTTTGTTGTATCAATTTTCGGTTCTTCTT
>DATILZ010000508.1:0-3250 GCA_035475995.1 Hanamia sp.
CGCGCTCCACAGATCATCACTTTTGCAGCAAGCGATGGAGCAACAGTTTATGGAAGGGTTTACAAACCTGAACATCCTGATGCGCATAAACCAGCAGTAATTTTTGTTCATGGTGCAGGTTATTTACAAAATATTGATAGATGGTGGAGCTACTATTTCAGAGAATTTATGTTTCATAATTTACTTGCCGACCACGGATATTATGTGATGGATGTGGATTATCGTGGCAGCGCGGGTTATGGAAGAGACTGGCGCACCGGTATCTATCGCCACATGGGTGGAAAAGATTTGACGGATAATGTAGATGCTGCTAATTACCTGGTAAAAAACTTTGGTGTAAATCCGAAAAATATTGGCATTTACGGTGGCTCATACGGTGGTTTTATTACTTTGATGGCAATGTTTACAACGCCTGATGTTTTCGCTGCGGGTGCGGGTTTGCGCTCTGTTACCGATTGGGCAAATTATAATAATGGTTACACTTCCAATATTCTGAATGAGCCCTATAAAGATAGTCTCGCTTATAAAAGAAGTTCACCTATTTATTATGCATCCGGATTGAAAGGACATTTATTAATGTGCCATGGAATGGTGGATCAAAATGTGCATTTCCAGGATATTGTGAAACTTTCTCAACGGCTTATTGAATTGAAAAAAGACAACTGGGAACTGGCGGTTTACCCAATGGAGAATCATGATTTTGAAGATGCAAACAGTTGGACAGATGAATATAAACGGATTTACAAGCTGTTTGAAAACGTGTTGAAAAAATAGTGAAATCCATCTGATTAATCTGAATTGGAATTCTCATTATTTGTTGCCTGGCTGCACATCATTTGGCACGAATGAGTGAGAAATAAATGGGACTGATGAAACACACTATCCTCGAATTGTTGCTTTACTACATCAAAATATTTCATTTATTGAGTAAAAAGTTAAGGGTATATAATTTGTAATGCTAAAAGCATAATTCTCAATCATTAACTTATGCACTCACCACAAATATTAGGTATCAACCGTACACAAGATGCTGCTATTTCTGTTTTTGATGGTGGCCAACACGTGATGTCAATTCATAAAGAACGGCTCACCAAACGAAAACACCATTGGGGAAGATTGGGCGATATTTCACTGTATAAAAAGCACATTCCTTTTGTATCGCGGCCTTATGATCTGATCGTCGAATGCTGGAGCGCCGATGACGAAATTGCGAAAAAAAAAGACTACCATGAAGAGTTGCGGAATGAATTTTCGCTAAATGGAAACACAAGGATCATTGAAATTTCACATCATCTTTCTCATTTATACAGTGCATGGCCGGCATCTGGTTTTGATACCTGTGCGGTGATGATCATTGATTCTGTCGGTAGTCCGGTAGAGCATATCAAATATGATTATCCCGGAAAAAACGGGCAGCAGAATTTGTTTGAAGTAGCTTCTTATTATTATTGTAAAAATGGCGAAGTAACTTGTATTAGTAAGCAGTTGCATGATAGAAATCCCGAAAGGGCCAATGGCCTCGGCAACTTTTATTACCGGCTTACTGAATGTTTATTTAAAGGCGAAGGAAATGAAGGAAAAGTAATGGGACTGGCAGCTTATGGCGACCCTGCCAGATTTGATCTTCCCGATTTAATTGTAAAAGAAGGGGCGGTAATGATCCCTGAAGAATGGCGTGAAATATTTAAATCGTGTGATTTTGATTATAAAGAAGAAAAAAAGACGTTCCAGGAAAAAGCAGATTTTGCGGCAAAAGGACAGGAAGTTTTTGAAAAAGCCTTGGTAGAAATAGCTGCATGGCTAAGTGAAAAAACCGGAACTAAAAATATCGTTTATGCCGGTGGCTGCGCTTTAAATTGCGTGGCAAACAGCAAAGTATTAGATGAGGGTTACCATCTTTTTATTCCACCTGCACCACATGATGGCGGCACTTCTGTTGGTTGTGCAATTTATGGCGTAATGGAGTGTTATCATTTGAAAAATGAATTTAGCTGGGAGCGCGATTACCTTGGGCCTTGTATAAATATTGATGAAGTAAAAAATCTTCTTAAAAATTATCCTGACTTAACAATTGAAAAGCCACATGATATAATTGAAGAATGTTCCAATCATTTAATGTGGGGAAAAATTTTGTGTGTATTCCAAAGCCATAGTGAGTTTGGACCTCGTGCGCTCGGCAATCGAAGCATTGTTGCAGATACCAGGTATGGAGTGAATAAGTTTTGGATCAATGCATTTATAAAAGGAAGAGAATGGTTCAGGCCGATCGCTCCGTTTGTGTTGGAGGACGATGTAAATGAATATTTTGATTTTAAAGAAAGAACACCGTTTATGTTGTTTACTGCATATTTGAAGGAGAAATATAAAGACCACTTTCCTGCAATAGAGCATATTGATCACAGCGCACGCATACAAACAGTGAGCAAAAAGGATAATGCATTTATTTATGATCTTATCCAAAATTTTAAAGAAAAAACAGGCGTTGGAATTATTGCAAATACTTCTTTTAATGGAAAAAATGAAACAATGGTAGAGACTTTGGATGATGCAATTAATTGTTTTATCAAACACCCGATTCATTATCTCGTGGTACCTCCATATATCATTTCAAAGAAAACTGAAGTGAGCAATCCGTTGCAATTATCCAGCTATCATCCGTGAGTAAAATTTTATTGCAGAAGGTCATTTCAGTAAAAATTGTTTAATATTATTTCTGTAAATGAAAATAAATATTTTATCACCGCATATTGATGATGCCGCTTATTGCCTTGCACTTACGATTTCCAAATGTGTAAAGTGCAAAATGGAAATAACCATTATTAATTGCTTTACTGTTAGCAAATGGGCAATCCGGTTTGTTTCAAAAGATGTAAATGAAATTAGTTTGCTGCGCAAAGAAGAGGATGAAAAATTTTACAGATCTTATGGCTTTCCAATAAGTATTCTGAATCTTGATCTGCTTGATGCGCCATTAAGAGACGGATTTATTTTTCAGCAAGATCCTTTTGCTGAAAAAGAATGGAGCGTTGTGCAGGAACTAAAAACTCATCTTGAAAATCATTTAGATGGAATTTTATTTTGTCCATTAGGAATAGGAGATCATATAGATCACGCAATATGCCGCGAAGCTGTCATGCAACTTTATGAAAAAATAAAAGTGATTTTTTTTGAAGATCTGCCTTATGCTTTTCGCATTCATGAAGAGGGAATTTTTGCACATGTTAAAAAATTACAGGAAAGTTTAAAAATC
>DATILZ010000509.1:0-6550 GCA_035475995.1 Hanamia sp.
TAAGGTAAAAAGCATCCGCACTTTAAGTTTTATCCAGGGCACAATGGTTAATTTTCTGCAACAAATAATCACTTTTACCTTATTGTGGTTAATTTTTAAAAATTCAATCACGCCCGGGCAATATCTTTCTTTAATGTTTTATAGTTTTTTTCTTTTTGGGCCGATGCAGGAAATAGGAAATATCATTATTTCTTATCGCGAAGCAGAAGCTTCTTTGGGAAATTTTCATGATTTGATGTCAAAAGCGCCTGAGATAAAACCATCCAATCCGAAAATCATTCAAAACATTGAATCACTCGAATTCAGGAATGTAAAATTCAAGCATCAATCTGCCCAATTACCAGCATTGGTTGATATCAGTTTTGAAGTAAGAAAAGGAGAAACGATTGCATTTGTTGGCCCTTCAGGTTCAGGAAAAACTACGTTGGTAAAATTATTAGTCGGTTTATATATTCCACAGCAGGGAGAAATTTTATATAACCATATCAATCGTGAAAATATAGATTTTGATATTTTAAGAACACAGATAGGTTTTGTAACACAGGATACGCAACTGTTCGCAGGTACTATAAGAGAAAATCTACTTTTTGTAAATCCTTCTGCAACTGATAAAGAAATATTAGATGTACTGAAAAAAGCAGCATGCAATACTTTACTGGCGAGGGCTGATAAGGGTTTGGATACTTTAATCGGAGAGGGAGGCGTGAAGGTTTCTGGTGGTGAAAAACAAAGATTATCCATAGCCAGGGCGCTTCTGCGTCATCCTCATTTATTGATTTTTGATGAAGCGACTTCTTCTTTGGATTCATTAACAGAAGAAGAAATTACCAATACAATAAAAAATGTTTCTTCTCAAAAAGAACAGATTACGATATTAATCGCTCATCGGTTGAGTACCATTATGCATGCCGACCGGATTTATGTTTTGGAAAGAGGTGAAATCATAGAAACCGGAAGCCACCAGGAATTGCTTGATAAAACTGGCTTATATTATGCGATGTGGCGTCAACAAATTGGCGAAAGAAAAAAATCAACTTTTCAGCCGGAAATGGCGAATTAAAAGAGAATTGTTTTGACAAAAAATAAAATCAGAATATGCATTATTTGTTCTTTTACTGTAAAGTATTTTTAAAATCAAAAACTAAAATTTCATAGAAAATGCAAAGCGTCTTATGAGGAAATAAATCATCCGAATTTTAATTTTCTTTTTTCAAATTCAAATGTTACTTTTGCAACCCTTAAGAATTGAGACAGTAATGAGGAGAGGTGCCTGAGTGGCCGAAAGGAACGGTTTGCTAAATCGTCGTACGGGTTAAACTGTACCGTGGGTTCGAATCCCACCCTCTCCGCAGGTTTTCTTAATTAAAAGAGTATTCGGGGCGTAGCGTAGCCCGGTTATCGCGCCACATTTGGGATGTGGAGGTCGCAAGTTCGAATCTTGCCGCCCCGACAAAAACCTCTGAAATTTCAGGGGTTTTTCTTTTAATTCAATTCATAATTGCTTTTACCTATTACCTAAAACCTATTACCTAAAACCTGATACCTATCTTTGCATTATGAAATTTCAACCAGGCGATATTGTATTGCTTTTACATTCGAATGAAGAAGGTGAAGTAGTGGAAATTCTCAATGACAAAATGATCCTGGTAGATGTACAAGGCGTGCGGTTTCCGGTTTATACAGACCAGGTTGACTTCCCTTATTTCAAAAGGTTTTCTGAGAAAAAAATTGTAGCGCCAAAAAAAGAAAAGATATATATTGATCAATTAAAAAGAGAAAAAATTACGGAAAAAAAGAAACTTCATACCGGCATGTGGCTTTCTTTTTTGCCTGTATTTGATAAGGATATTTTTGATGATGATGTTGTCGAAAAATTCAAAATTTACCTGCTCAATGAAACGAATGAACCGCTGAATTTTCTTTATCAGATCAAATTTAAAGGCCTGCCTGATTTTCATTTAAATAATACCGTTCTTCCTTTTACCAATTTCTATCTGCATGACATTCCTTTTGAAGAAATGAATGATTCTCCAAAGTTTGAATTCGACTTTTCTCTATTTTATCCAAATAAAAAAAGGGCAGATCATTTTGAAGCTTTTTTTAAAATAAAAGCTAAGCAATTATTTCAAAAAATAGAAGAAATGAAATTGAAAAATGAGCCGACATTTTCTTTTCTGCTTTTTGAAAATTATCCTGCCAAAATTGAAGAAGTTATTCCAGATTATCATAATTCTTTCGGACAGCTATATGATGTTTCCAGGATAAAACAAAAGCTGGAACCTGCACGCTCTGTTGTCGATTTACATATCGAAAAACTAATGGACAATTGGAAAGGCCTTAGCAATTTTGATATCCTCACCATCCAGCTAAAAAATTTTGAAAAATATTATAATCTTGCTGTTTCTCACCGGCAACCAAATCTCATTATTATACATGGTGTGGGCACCGGCAAATTGCGCAATGAAATTCATGAGATTTTAAAAACAAAAAAAGAAGTACGAACTTTTGCCAATCAATATCATCATAATTTTGGATTTGGAGCAACAGAGATTTTTTTTCAATATTGAGAAGGTGTTAGGTGTTAGGTTTTAGGTATTGGGTATCAGGTTTGAAAAAAGTTCTAAGCCGCTCTAAACAATTCTAAATTCCTCTAAACAATTCTAAACTCTCGACTTCAAACTTCGCATATCTTTGCATTTCTGCAAACCGGGTTATCGCTCTTGTTAATTCAGGGGAGGAAAGTCCGGACAGTATAGAGCAACACACCGGTTAATAGCCGGTCAGGATTTTATATTCTGGAGAAAGTGCCACAGAAAATAACCGTCCGCCAGCTGGCGGATAAGGGTGAAAATGTGAGGTAAAAGCTCACGGTTTTTACAAGTAATTGTAATTACGGGTAAACCTTGTGTACTGCAATGCCACGTATATCAGCGTTCCCTTCCCGATAGCTATCGGGATTGGATAAAGGCTGCTCGCCTGATGCTGAAGGGTAGGCAGCAAGATTGTTGCAGTAATGCAACAGCCAGATAAATGATAACCGCCGTTTTCAAAAAAACGGATACAAAATCCGGCTTATAGGTTTGCAGTAAATGAATTAAAAAAAGGCAGCTATTTTAGTTGTCTTTTTTTAATTATAGATAAATACATTCCATTTTTTTTAGAAAATAGAAAGAGGAATTGCCGTTTTAGGGAATATTATCCAATTATTTGTTTAAGTTAACAAACTTCAAAAAGCGATTTTGGCTATAATCTTTATCTTTGCAGGTCTAAATATTTTGTTATGATTAAAACGGGAAATACCGTAGTAAGTATTTACACAGAAATGACTCCGAATCCGGAAACAATGAAATTTGTGGCAAACAAGCTTTTGTATCCGGGCAAGAGTGTCGATTTTCAAAATGAAGAAAGTGCTTCCGCATCACCATTGGCCATGCAATTATTTGCATTTCCATTTATAAAAGCGGTTTTTATAGCAAGCAATTTTGTTACGCTTACCAAAACCGATGATACAGAAGATTGGCAGGATGTCATTCCTTCTGTAAAACAGTTTTTAAAAGAATATCTTGAAGAAGGAAATGTGATTATTAATGAAGAAGAACTTGCCGCGCGAAAAACCGAAAGTACTAATGAAATTCATGTAAATGATGGCGATGTGGTAAAAAGAATCAAAGAATTATTGGAAAATTATGTAAAACCTGCCGTAGAAATGGATGGCGGTGCGATACAATTTTTAAGCTATGAAGATGGCCGCGTAAACCTGATGATGCAGGGAAGCTGCAGTGGTTGCCCTTCTTCCATGATTACGCTGAAGGCTGGTATAGAAGGTATGATGAAAAGAATGATTCCGGAAGTGAAAGAAGTAGTGGCAAAATCGAAATAGTGAATAGTGTGTGGTGAGTAGTGAATTGTGGATGGTGAATTTTTAAAATAATTAGGGCGCTTTTTTAAAGCGCTTTTTTATTTTTCTTTTTGGATAATAAGAAAGTTATTAGAAGAATATAATGCAATAATTATTTTAAAAAACAAAGCTGATAAAGATTACGTGTGCACTCCCGCTAGCTTTATTAAAAAAAACACAAATACATCTTATTTATTCTTCTACTGTAAAGATGCATGTTTGGCCGCCGGCAATAAAAAGCCAAAAGTGGTTCCTACATCTATTTTACTTCTTACATGAATAGTGTCTTCATGGGCCTCAATAATGTGTTTTACTATGGATAATCCCAATCCACTTCCTCCGGCTTTTCTGGCACGGGCTGAATCAGTACGGTAGAATCTTTCAAAGATTCTGGGTAAATGTTCTTCGGCTATTCCGTAGCCATTATCGGTAATTTCTATCAATATCTTTTTACCATCCACTTTGTAAGCGCTTGCTTCGATAATGCCGTTGCGCTTTCCGTATTTGATTGCGTTATCGATCAAATTGATGATCACCATTCTCATCTTTTCTTTATCTGCATAAACGGTAAGAGGCAATTCGCATCCATCTTTTATAAAGCATTTTATTTTTTGTTCATCAGCTTTTATAGACAGAGATTCAAAGATTTCTTTTATCAAATCCTGGATAACAAAATTTTCTTTCAGCAATAATTGTTCGCCGCTTTCTAATTTCGTAATCTCATCCAAATCATCCAATAAATTCACAAGCCTGTCCACATTTCTTGACGCGTTTCCCAAAAACTTTTTATTCACTTCATTGTTATTCAAAGCGCCATTTAATAAAGTATCTACATAACCCTGAATGGCAAAAATCGGCGTCTTTAATTCATGCGAAAGGTTAAGTAAAAATTCCTTTCGAAAAATCTCGTTTTTCCTTAGTACTTCTAGTTCTTCTTTATGCTGAACAGCCCACTGCTCCACATCTTCATTCACTTCATCAATAGATTTTTGCGGTAAAATATTCTTGAAATAAAACTCTTCTTTTTTACTTGCTTTTGTTTGGTAAATGAGTTTATAGATCAGTTTTATTTTACGGTAGACAAATCGTTTTACGGTCAGGTAAATAATTAAATAACTGATAATAAACAGGCCAACAAACAAAAACAATGAAGGCAGCCATTTTTCTGTATAGGAATAAAATGCAAGGGCGGCTAAACCGCTAATGGGTAAAGAAGTAACGAAGCCAACCTGTTGCGGTGAAAAGTTTTTTTTTGCAAACATTTTTAATTACATAATTAAAGACCTAACACCCATGCAAAAATTAATGGAGCTACAATTGTCGCATCGCTTTCTACTATGAATTTTGGAGTATGAATATCCAGTTTCCCCCAGGTAATTTTTTCATTTGGAACCGCACCTGAATAAGAACCATATGAGGTGGTAGAATCTGAAATCTGGCAGAAATAACTCCAGAAAGGAACATCTTTCCATTCCAGATCCTGGTACATCATCGGAACCACACAAATTGGAAAATCTCCCGCAATGCCGCCACCAATTTGAAAAAAACCAAGTCCTTTTCCGGTTGATAATTCACGGTACCATTCTGTCAATCGGTGCATGTATTCAATTCCGCTTTTCATCGTGCTTGCTTTCAATTCTCCTTTGATCACATACGATGCAAAAATATTTCCCATCGTGCTGTCTTCCCAGCCAGGCACAACTATTGGAATATTTTTTTGCGCTGCTGCAAGCATCCAGCTATTTTTTGAGTCTATTTCATAATACTGTTCCAGCACGCCGCTCAGCAGCATTTTGTACATATATTCATGCGGAAAATAACGTTCGCCTTTGTCGTCCGCATCTTTCCAGATCTTATAGATATGCTGTTGCAATCTTCTGAATGCTTCTTCTTCAGGAATGCAGGTATCTGTTACACGGTTGTAATGATTCTCCAACAAATCCCATTCTTCCTGCGGCGTTAAATGGCGGTAATGCGGCACTCTTTTATAATGAGAATGCGCCACTAAATTCATAATATCTTCTTCAAGATTAGCGCCGGTGCAACTAATAATTGCTACTTTATCCTGGCGAATCATTTCGGCAAAAGAAATCCCTAATTCGGCAGTACTCATCGCGCCTGCAAGAGACACCAACATTTTTCCTCCTCCATCCAGATGCGCTACATATCCTTTGGCCGCATCCATCAAAGCGGCAGCATTAAAATGACGATAATTGTGTTCTATAAATTGGGAAACGGGGCCTTTGCTCATGGTAAAATTTTTGTGGTGCAAAAGTAATTTTTTTTATGCACTATATATTTGTTTTCATGTAGTTTAATCAATAAAAAAAGCCACATTTTGTGTGGCCTTTTTATTTAATAAAACACAATTTACTGTTGAGATTTACCTTCAGGTATCCATCCAATTTTGTTGCCTTAAGCCCTTGAAATTTATTATTCCATAGGGAGCGGAGCCGAACAATTATAGTTATTGACCCCAAACTTCTCCCGTTAAAGTGTCGATTCCCTGAACCCCAGCGGGCACATCAGGAGGCATCTTCATTGTAAGTGTGCCTTTGCCCTGTAGATGTTCAAAACGGCCGGTTCCACTTGTAATATACCAGCGTCCACTCATATTCATATTGGAACAATCCTGGTGCATGCTGAAACTTC
>DATILZ010000510.1:0-1979 GCA_035475995.1 Hanamia sp.
AATAAAAAAGAACAAAATGCCAATGCTGAATATTTGCAGGCTTTATCATCAGTAAACAAAGAAAATAAACAGGCTTCACTAAATGAATTATATGCGGAAGCAAAGAAGAATTATTACGACTGGCTGGTGATTGAAAAAAAACAAACCATTCTAAATGAAAATGAAAAGCTGTTGAATTTTATCATTCAAAGTACTGAGTTGCTGTATAAGAATAATTTGGGAAAACTAAATGCTTATTACAAAGCAAAAGCAGAGGTGGGGAAAATTGAAAATCAGCGTGAAGGTTTGAAGAATGAAGCAAAGCAGAAGCAAATTCAGTTAAATACATTAATGAAGCATGATAAAAATGAAGATTTTGAGATTGATACGAATTATACAATTAAGAACTATCCTGCTATAGATACCAATTATTTAATTGGAGCGCGGAGCGATATTAAAGCGGTAGAACAGGATCTTAAAGTTAATGAGCTTCAACTGAATTTAGAGAAAACAAAGCAATTACCACAGTTTGGTGTGCAATACAGCCACATGTTTAGCTTCGGTCAAAATCCCTGGATATATACGTTAATGGCTACAGTAAAGATTCCTTTAGCCCCATGGTCAGCGGGTTCTTATAAAGCCAATATCGAGAGTTTAAAATGGAAGGAACAATCCTTTGAGGCGCAAAAGCAGGTGATTTTAAACGAAGCATCAGGCGAGGCGGAAAGTTTACTTTCTTCTATCAATAGTAAAAAAAAGCAGTTGCAATTATTTGAAGGAAATATTATTCCCGCTTTGAAAAAAAATTACCAGGTGATGCAATTGGCGTATGAGCAAAATACAGGCGAATTATTTGAATTGTTTGATGCCTGGCAAACCCTGAATATGACACAACTTGATTATCTCGATCATTTGCAGGAATTATTAAATCTTCAGGTGCAAATGGATAAAATACTTGAACAAAAATGAAAATGAATATGAAAATCAGAAAATCGATCATACTTAAACTTTTTGTCTTTGTTTTTGCTATTGCTTCTTCCACTATAGTAGCATGCAACAGCAATTCGAATAATAAAAAAGTTTCCAAAAATACCGATACGGAAGAAACATACACCTGTCCAATGCATCCACAAATTATAAGGCATGAGCCTGGCAATTGTCCTATTTGTGAAATGAAACTCGTTAAAAAGGAAAATGCTAACAGGGAAATTTCCAATATTAGTCTTTCTACTGTTCTTCAATCAAATAACAGCACTGTCATCTCTTCTATACCGGTAACGACGATGAAATTTTCACAACAAAAAATACAATTAGAAGCACTGGGAAGTGTAAATTATGATTCAAGATTTATGAAAACTATTGCTTCAAGAGTTGGCGGAAGAATAGAAAAACTTTATGTCAAATATCGTTATCAGCCGATTCATGCAGGCGATAAGATCATGGATATTTATAGCCCGGAATTATTGACGGGGCAACAAAATCTTTTGTTCCTTGTAAAAAATGATCCAACAAATACGACATTAATTAATGCAGCTAAACAAAGATTGTTATTGCTAGGAATGACCGGAAATCAAGTTGATAAGATCATTGCTACTCATCAAGCAATTTTCAGTGTCAGCGTTTACAGCCCTTATTCCGGTCATGTGCATGAAGCAGGAAATATGAATGAATCTGAATCAATAAATAATTCAATGGTTACCCAGGAATTATCAGTTAAAGAAGGAATGTATGTTCAAAAAGGAGAGCCGGTTTTCCAGGTAAATAATATGAATCATGTTTTTGTAAATCTTAATTTTTTTCCGGGAGAAACTTCATTGATAAAAGAAGGAGCACCGGTAACCATCGTTGCTGAAACAGCTCCTGATAAAAAGATTTTTACCAAAATTGATTTTATAGAACCGTTTTATAAAAATGAATCAAAGACTGTTTCAGCAAGGGTTTATTTGAATAATTCAAAACTAATGATTCCGGTAGGAAGCCAGGTAAAAGCGACAGTAAAC
>DATILZ010000511.1:0-3078 GCA_035475995.1 Hanamia sp.
TGTCAACCCAGGTACTTGCCCCTGTAATGCTTGTTCCACATTCGATACAGGCCTCCTTTGCAAATCTTCTCCTTTTACCGTATTAACAGCACTTGTTAAACTCACTTTTTTCTGTGTACCATATCCTACAACCACCACTTCATCTCCTAGTGACGCAACTACTGACATTACAACAGTAATACTTTTTTTACTACTCACTGTTACATTTTTTTTCTCATACCCAACCATCGTAAATTCCAATACATCGCCCTCGTTCGTATCAATACTAAAGCTTCCATCCATAACAGTGCTCGTTCCTTTCGTGCTTCCTTTTACCACCACGGAAACGCCGGCTAATGGATTTCCTTTGTCATCTTTTACAGTTCCACTGATAATACTGACAGGTGCTGCAAGAACAGCAAGCGGATTAATTAATTCAATATGTTTTTTCGCTTTTACAACAACAATCTTATCTATAAGAGTATAAGACAACGGCTGGTTTTTAAAACATGCATTCAACACACTTTCTACAGTCGCATTGCGCACATTAATACTCACTGTTCCCGTTTGCCTTATGAGCCGGTCTTTATAAAAAAACTGGTAACCGCTTTGCTTTTCAATTTCCCTGAAAACCTTTTTCAGGGAAACATTATTTTGTGCTAAAGTGATCGTTTGCGAATAGCCTGTTGCACTTACCTGCAACCCGGCGGCAAACAGAAAGATGGCAATGAATTTCATGATCAACAGCGTTTTAATAAGATACCTTCTTTTTTGAGGAGGTAACTTCATTGTAAATTTTAAAAACATAACTTTGTATGGTTTGGGTTAAAAAAATAGCGTTCCTAAAGCTTTTTTGTTGATGCCATTATTGGCAGAGATGAACCTAAATTACCGGCTGGTCGTGTTCCCGCACTTCCGGCCTTTTTTAAAATCATCTTTTAATCGTATAATAATTTAATAGTTTAATTTCTAATCGTTTTCTGATCCAACAATCATTTTTCTTCCTTCTGTTTTTACCTGTACATCATTTAATTGCAGCACTTTTATAAATTTAGACAGCGGTACCTCCCTTGAAATCTTTCCCGAAAATCCTTCTTCTGTTATTTTACCCTGGTATATTACTTCTACATTATACCACCTGGATACCTGACGCATCAATGTGTATATATCGGTATTATCAAAAATAAAATAACCGTTTTTCCAGGCCATTACATTGTCTAAATCCACATTTCTTTTTATTTCTATTCCATCTGATGTTATCCTGGCTTGCTGCCCAGGTGAAAGGATTTGTATTTTATCAGCGGCTTTAATTTTTACAGAACCTTCCAATAACGTAGTCTTCATGTCTGGTTCATCAGCATATGTATTCACATTAAAATGAGTGCCTAAAACTTCTATTTCATCCCTCTGCCCTGCTTTATTTTTAAAATCTACTTTGAATGGTTTTTTTGGATCTTTAGCTACTTCAAAATAAGCTTCACCGGAAATCTCCACATTCCTATCATTGCCAGTAAAAGCGGTGGGAAAACGAATGGAAGAAGCGGCATTTAACCACACTTTTGATCCATCTGTCAGGATGAGCTGGTATTGATTTCCGTTTCCGGTAGTAATCGTGTTGTAAACTGGTTTTGCATTCATGTCACCTGCTTTATTGTAAGCTATTTGCCCATTTAATTTCAACACCTTAATATTTCCTTGTTTGGCCAAAGTGCCGTTAGCTGCTGTGTCGAGAAGTATAGTGGTACCATTATCCAGAGTGAGTACGGCATTATTACGGCCTGCAGGAATATCTTTTACAGGCTGATTATTTGCATTTTGAGCAATTATTTGTCGTTCGTTTTTTTCATGAAGGAAATAAAAAGCAGCACCACAAACCAGGAAGATAACGGCAGCAGCAGCGGACATTCTAAACCATGTTAGTTTATATAATGGCGCTGATATTGTTTTGTTCTTATCAGAAGTAATTGCCCGTTTTATTTTACTGAAAGAAGTATTCAACAATGATTCAATTCCTTCAATTGAAGCGGATTCCGGATCAATTAGCATAGATTGTCTGCGAATCAGCGTTTTTAATAGCTCCTCATTCTCTGTGAGTTGAAAATATCGTAGTAATCTCCGGATCTCATCTGGCGTACATTGATCGTCAAGATACTTTTGAAATAAACTTTCTATTTTTTTTCGCTCTTCCAAAATTGTTCTTTAAGAGCTAATACGAATGAAAAGCAATTTTCATCGGCTTCAAAAAAAACTTTTTTTTAAAAGTAATGAGGATTGAAGATGGAATTTACGATGATAGAAAAAGGAATATCATCCCAAGCTCTGCAATATGATACTGCTTCAACGCTTCGCGAATAGATTTGGTGGCTTTTACAATGTGGTCATTGATCGTAGAAACGGAAATATTAAGAAGGGTACTTACTTCATCATAAGAACGTTCTTCTATCTTTATTAACTGAAAGATCTGTCGTCGTTTTGGTGGCAACAAATTGATCGCATCCTGTAATATCTGTTCATTTTCTTTGGTAAGTAAATTCTCTTCTACATGCTGATAATGCCGGCAAGCACTTTTTATTATTGCTGCCTGTAGTTTCTTATCCCGTGCGGCTTTACGAAAAAAATCATACACATTATTCTCTGCAATACGGAATAAATAAGAACGAAAAGATTTGTCTGTATTTATTTTTTCTCTATTATTCCAAAGCTTTATAAATGTATCCTGAAGAAGTTCCTGCGCGAACAACTCTGATTTTATAAGTTTGATCAGATAACCGAATAAACGGCCACTGTATAATTGGTATAATTGCTCAAAAGCATCCTCATCACTATCATTGAGACGAGTTACCAAATCATTTTCATTTACAGTAGATAGAAACACGATGAAGGCAGTTTATTTTTTGCGAAAATAAATTTACTGTAATTTCTTTGACAACTTTTCATGCAAACGGTTGCGTGAATTTTAAAACCAGCCGTTGTCAATTGCCTTTAAAATACTCTACTAAACTTGAACTGAAGTATAAGTTTAGAACAATTAAAGACATAGTCAGGGTAATAAACAAAATAGAAAACTAAAAATTGATAGGAATATAACGGATAGGAATA
>DATILZ010000512.1:0-2106 GCA_035475995.1 Hanamia sp.
TTGTTTCAAATCAAAAAAATCCGGCACTGAATATAAATTTTCCTGATCCAACTGTAATAAACATCAATGGAACGTATTATGCGTATGCAACAAACGGAATGTACGATGGTAAAATGAATAATATTCAAATAGCAAGTTCAAAGGACTTATTCAACTGGAAATATGAAGGGGACGCATTGCCACAGAAACCAGCGTGGGCAAGCAATACACAACGTTTCTGGGCGCCTGATGTCTTATATGATTCTACGGTTAGTGAGTATGTGATGTTTTACAGTGCACAGAATAATGATACCAGTTTGAACATGTGTATCGGGGTCGCTTTTTCCAAAAATCCAACAGGACCATTTCATGATTCAGGAAAACCAATTTTGCAGGGAAAAGATTTTAAAAATATAGATCCGATGGCAATGATTGATCCTCAAACAGGGAAAAAATTATTGTATTGGGGATCTGATTTTGCACCTATAAAAGCTCAGGAATTGAACGATGACTGGAAGAGTTTTAAAGAAGGAACTTCAGCCACGCCTGTAATGTATCCCGGGCAGGAAAAGGATTATACAAAATTGGTGGAAGGTGCATGGGTAGATTATCATGATGGAAAATATTATCTCTATTATTCGGGTGATAATTGTTGTGGCGATCAGGCAAATTATGCGGTGATGGTTGCCCGCGCAGATAATGCTTTTGGTCCTTTTCAAAGACTTGGGGAAGTAAATGGAACTGGTAGCAGTGTTATCCTCGATAAAGATAGCATTTGGACTGCACCAGGTCACAATTCGATCTTTAAAGACAACAAAGGAAATTCATGGATTGCCTATCATGCGATTTGGAAGAATGAAGCAGAAATAGAAAAAGCAAAACATGAAAATAAATACGTCAGGCGTGTGATGTGCATTGAACCGGTGATTTATAAAAATGGCTGGCCGGTTGTTGAAAAGAAGTATTAATCATCCAAACCTTTTCCTTCAAAAATTTTCTGTAAAAATTTTTCCACTCTTGCCTCACGTGTTTTCGATTGTTTTGGCTGGGAAAAATGAAAAATGTAGGCTCTTTGTCTTCCAGGGGTGAGTGCTTCAAATGCAGTTTTCAATCCAGGCATTTCATCTAATTTCTTTTGAAATTCTTCAGGAATGGTAAAATCTTTTGTCTTTTTTAAAGGTACTTTTAAACCCGCTTCTTCTACTTCTACTGCCCGATAAATATATGCTTTGATTACCGGTCTCAGTTCTACAATCTCCTTTAAATTTGTAAACCTGATCTGTCGTGCCGATTGCACATTTTCTGTTTGCTGGATTAAAATTCCTTCGGGATCTTTCAATAAAGCTCCTTTGAAAAACAAAAGTGCACAGTATTCTTTAAATACGTGGATCAACACAATGTTTTTTCCTTCAAAAGTGTAGCAAGGACAACCCCATTTCAATTCTTCATTCAGATCGCAATCGAGCACAATTTTTCTTAATTGCCCTATTTCTTTTTGCCATTTGCCTTTATTAAAATAAAAATCAACCTTCGGATTCATTCTGTTCTTATTTAAAATTTGGTAAACATTTAAACCTTCAGTAATCCCCGAAAACCTCTCGCTGCATAATATGATTCTGCTCCGTTATGATAAAGGAAAACAGTGTCGTACCGGCGATCACAAAAAAGCGCACCTCCGAGTTTCCTTATTTTAGAAGGTGTTTTCACCCAGCTTGAAGTTTTTAAATCAAAGTGCCCAAGTTGCTGTAATCCGCGATATTGTTCTTCTGTTAGAAGTTCGATGCCAATTTCAGAAGCCATATCAATAGCGCTGTTTTCAGGCTTAAATTCTTTTCTTGAATTCAGTGCCTCATCATCATAACAAAGACTTCTGCGCCCTTTTGGAGTTTCGGCAGAACAATCATAAAAAATATATTCACCCTTATTTGTATTGCCATTATTTATGACAACAACATCCGGTTCGCCACCAGTTCGTTCCATTTCATGTAGCGACCAAAGTTTATCCCCATTCGCTTCCAGTTTTGCTTGTACGTCAGCCCAGTGCAGATTTTGATGTCTGTTCATATTTTTGTCAAAACGTTTTTTTAATATTTTGAGTAGTTCCTCTTTTTGTTCTGATGACAACTC
>DATILZ010000513.1:0-2049 GCA_035475995.1 Hanamia sp.
GAGCTTACATTTCCATTAGCATCTGCGATAGTAGTAAAAGGCTGATGCGCCGCGCTTGTATCATTATCGCCAATTGTATTATAATGTATCACCTGCAGTGTTACCGTTTCACCGGCCTGAAATCCTGCACCAGTAATAATTACAGTACTTCCCGGAGGATAATCTGCCTTATCGGTAGTAATGGTGGCACTTTGGGAAAATACATTCACACTGGTAAGTGTAATTGCAAAAAAAGTAAAAAGAAGGGAGCGTAAGAATAGTCTCATAAACTAAGTTTGAAAATGATTTAATTAATTTGGATTCAATCAGATATTAGTTCAAACGAGTTTATGATAAACACATGTTTATCTGTTCATAGGGAATGGAATCAACAGGAAATTATTGGAATTATTGTTAGCTTAGGAGGATATTAAAGGGTAAAAATAGCCGTTTTATTTAAATAACCAAATTTTTCGTTTAACTTTTTTTCCTAATGAATTTTTTAAAAGACGCAGCATTATAACCTTGTTGCTTTTCAATTCAATGTAAGAATTATTGAAGTTTCAGAACACACTTTCTGTAAATAATGAGATAGAATTAATTCAGTTTCTCTCATTAAAACCTAATACCGGTATTTTTCTACTCCTTCAGCCGGCTTCCATGCATAATGGGGTTCAAAATAATTCCATAATAATGCTGATACATTCCGCGCCAGTTGCCATGCTTCATTATTAGGTTTCCAGCTTTTATCAGTATTGTTTTTTGTGGCAATATAAAAAACATAATCTCCATGCGGCGCATTTACCAACACAGCTTCAGAACGTGATGCATCAACCATACCCTGTTTGGATGCAGCCTGCACATAAGGCGGAATTTGCGAGAGGGCATATTCGTCCCAGAAAACATGCGTAAGGTCGCGGTACATTCGTTGGCTCGCCGCCTCATTCACCGTTTTTCCTTCACGAATCATCACCATCAAATTGGCCATTTCGCGCGGCGTTGTTTGTCCCCAGCCATATTCTTTACTTTCTTTTTCCCGTCCAGACGTACGTGAATTCAGACGCGTAAATTGAAAGCCGTTATCCGCAAGCCACGAATTAATTGTAATGCCACCTCCCGCTAATTTTTCACACCATACAGCGGCAGTATTATCACTATGTGAAATCATTAAAGTAATAGCAACATTTAAATCAATTTTGGTACTGTCTTTAAAATATTGCATAAGGCCGGAACCACCGCGTGCAGCGCTGTCGCGATAAAGCATGGACTGATGATAAGTAAATGCGCCTTCATTTATTTTATTAAAAATACCCACAAGAATCGGCACTTTGATAATACTTGCTGTTGGGAAAATTGTATCGGCATTGATCGCAACTTCTTTTCCGGTTTTCAAATTACGAACATACACTCCGGCAGTTCCATGAAATGAATCAAGAAGGTTCTTTAATTGCTTCTCCAATTTTTTATCCGTTTTATATTGTGAAAATGCAGATTGGGAAATAAAAGAAATCATTAAAAATAAAATCAGGAGTCGGGAAACTTTTTTCATCAAGTATGTTTTTTTCGGAAAAATACAACTTTATCATTCACGCATCAGTAAAGCAACAAATAATAGTAATTGTTTTTTCCATTTTTCATGTCAGTTAAAACAATTCAACTTACTTTCATTCAATATAATTTGCAGTCATTCCTTCTTAAAAATTATGCTACTTATTTATTTATCAAAAGAATCTTCCCGTTGTAATTATGTTTTTGATTTAATTTTTAAAAATGAATTTGGAATTGAATATCACACAACTACTGATATTACTGCATTTCATCAGCATTCAGAAGAAAAAATAAATTATTCTGATTCAAAAATCGCCGGTGAATTTTTTATCAAAGCATCTTCTTTTTTATTTGAAAATGAAATCAAGAAACTGGAAATAAAAGTTGCACAAAAACATGGAACAAAAGTTTTGTTTCCTAATGAAAATGACGATTTAGGCTTTGATATTTTTTCTTCAGTGTTTTATTTAGTGAGCCGCTATGAGGAATATTTGCCTTTTACTCCAGATGAATTTGGAAGGT
>DATILZ010000514.1:0-1734 GCA_035475995.1 Hanamia sp.
AGTCGCTGAGCCAATGTTCATTTTGTTGGTTGCAGCAGCTATTATCTATTTTATTTTAGGCGAATTTTCAGATGCCTGGTTTATGTCAGGCGCTATTATTTTGGTTTCGGCCATTTCTATTTACCAGGATAACAGGAGCCAAAACGCGTTGAATTCATTAAAAGAATTTACTCAACCACATGCCTCAGTGATTCGTAATAATGAGCTTGTCCTTTTATTATCAGAAGAAATTGTAGTTGGAGATTATGTGGTTGTCTCAGAAGGTGAATTGGTTCCCGCTGATGGTGTGATAAAACAACTGAATGATTTTTCAGTTAACGAATCTATTTTAACCGGTGAATCTTTTAGTGTAACAAAAGAGATACATTCAAAAGATAACAACAAAGTATTTAGTGGTACCCAGGCAGAATCAGGACAATGTGTATTTGAAGTTACTGCTATTGGAGAACATACTAAATTAGGGCTTTTAGGAAAATCCATTCAAAATATTCAAAAAGAAAAAACGCCTTTACAAAAGCAAATCAACACTTTCGTAAAATGGATGGCGCTGGCAGGTGGTATTATTTTTCTTATTATTTGGGGCATAAATTATTTCAAATCACATGATATTTTAGATAGTTTATTGAAAGGCTTGACAATTGCGATGTCGGTTTTGCCTGAAGAAATTCCTGTTGCCCTGGCAACTTTTATGGCATTGGGAGCCTGGAGGTTAATGAAGATGGGCATTATTGTAAAAGAAACATCAACAGTAGAAGCATTGGGAGCGGCAACTGTTTTGTGTACCGATAAAACAGGTACGATTACTGAAAACAGAATGGAATTATACCAGTTGTATGATTTTATCGCTGATAACAAAGTAACCAAAGAAAACTGGAAAAATGCATCTGCGCAAACCCTGATTAGTACTGCAATGTGGGCAAGTGAAAGCGTTCCATTTAACCCAATGGAAAAAGCGATTCATAAGGCGTATGAAGAGAATGTTGCAACAGATTTGCGGTCTGAATTTAAAATGATTCATGAATATCCGCTGGATGGAACACCGCCAATGATGACGCATATATTTGAAAATAAAAATGGCGAAAGAATTATTGCGGTGAAGGGTGCGCCGGAAGCGATCTTACAATTTTCTTCTTTAAGTGAACAAAGAAATAAAGTGAATTTCTATTTAGAATCCTTTGCCAAAGAAGGTTTACGCGTATTGGGTGTAGGAATTATTGATTTTACCGGAGATGATTTTCCAAAAACACAACAGGAATTTAAGATTAATTTCATGGGATTAATAGCATTTTATGATCCGCCGAAAAAGAACATTGCTCATGTTTTCAAACAGCTTTATGATGCAGGAATAAAACTAAAAATCATTACCGGTGATAATCCGGTTACAACAGCCGCCATCGCCAAACAAGCGCATTTCAGAGGATATGAAAAAACCATAACAAGCACTGAATTATTGGAATTAAACGAAACTGATTTTGATAAAGCGGTGATTGAAAATAACATCTTTACGCGCATGTTTCCGGAGGTGAAATTGAAGATTGTTGAAAGTTTAAAACGCCAAAACCAAATTGTTGGAATGACAGGAGATGGCGTAAATGATGGACCCGCACTGAAAGCAGCAAACATTGGAATTGCCATGGGTAAACGAGGTTCTGAAATTGCAAAAGAAGCCTCTTCGCTTATTTTAACTGACGATGATTTTGGCAAAATGGTAGATGCCGTTGCCATGGGAAGAAA
>DATILZ010000515.1:0-6172 GCA_035475995.1 Hanamia sp.
ATTTGTATCAAACAAAAGAAAAAGAAAAGTTTGAAAAAGTAAAATCGATGTATGAGAAAATCGGGTATCCTGTTTATTCGATGAGCATTAATGAAAATGCAGGAATTAATGAAGTGAAAGAATTATTAAAAAATAAAACCACGTTATTAAGCGGCCATTCTGGTGTTGGAAAATCATCTTTTATCAACACCATTTTTCCTGAAAATATCATCAAAACACAGGAAGTAAGCGGCTGGAGCGGCAAAGGATTGCATACAACCACTTTCGCAGAAATGTTTGATTTGCCTTTTGGTGGAAAAATAATTGATACACCCGGTATGCGCGAATTTGCCATGATGGATATAGAGCCGCACGAGCTTTCCCATTATTTCCCTGAAATGAAAGCGCTGATAAATAATTGCCGTTTTAATAATTGCATGCATATAGAAGAACCGGGCTGCGCGGTAAAAGCTGCTGTTGAAGAAAATGAAATTTCACCGGAACGATACATTAATTACCTGAATATTCTGGGGACAATTGAGAATAAAAAGTGGTGATTTTTTTCATGAAAGAAATATCTATCGAAATCCCGGATACACAAGTGCCGTTTATGATTGAACTTTTATAAAAATTAAAATTTGTAAAAATTCATCAATCCATCAAATGAAAAAGGTTTCAAACTCACTAAATCACAAACAGAATCTATTGAAGCCGAAAGAGCAAAAAGTAAAGATGATGCTGATTATCTCCTGATTGGGAAAGTGTAAAGAATACTTTAAAGATAGATTGATCAATTATTTTTCCAAAACAAGAACCCTGATTATTTATCCGTTTACTGTAACTTATAAAATAAAAAAAATGATAACAGAGTTATCATTTCAAAATAAAATTTTAGAATTAGTCGCTTAAATCGTGATGCTGCTAATTAAGCGAATCTCAATTTGTTGCCTGGCGGAGTTGATTGTGTTCGGGGGAGACACTGACCAGGGCACACCGCCCGGGTTGGTGTCCTCACCAAGCGGAATATTTAAATGATAACCCATTATCATTTCAAAATAAATTTTATCGTAACAAAATCTCAGAAAACTAATAAGCATTTCGCTCCAGGAACAACGCCACTTCTTCTACAGCTTTATTTACTTTTTTAGCGCCGTTTATTCTTTGTGGAAGAATAGAAACGCCATTAAAAATATTATAATGAAGTGTCAGAAAAGATTTTTTGTATTTAAAATCCCAATCGAGCGTATCAGCATCATCTACCTGGTTGAGGAATGTTACTTTCAGATCATCAGCAAGCGTTCCGGCGATGGAATAAAATTTTGAGATGCCGCAATTATCGTCAATCACCGCTTCGGTGCCGCCGTAATTTGTTTTTAAATGATAACACATTGGTCTTGGTTTTTGTATGGTTTAAAAGAATTATTTTCAAAAAGTTAGTCTGCTCCTTTAAATTTTCCTGCTTTTCGTGCTGCTTTTATAGCTGCTTTATCGCCCGATAAAATCCTTTCTGCACCTATATTTTTGCCGTTTGTCGGACAGCCATATTTTTCATGCCGGAATATCGAACATCCCGAAAACATCCAGCAACATGCAGCAAAAATGATTATCTTTTTCATTCTAATAAATCTTACTAAACCATCTACACCATCTAAACTCTTCTAAACCATCAACCATCATACCATCCCGCATACATCAGGTAATTATTAGCAATCCGTTCTATTTCACCTTTTATCAATTCCTGCGAAATATCCTTTACTTTTTTTGCAGGCACTCCTGCATAAATACTTCCCGGTTCAACAATCGTATTTTCCAGTACCACAGCACCGGCGGCAATAATGCTGTTGCTGCCGATTTTTGCATGATCCATAATGATCGCTCCCATTCCTACCAACACATTATCTTCTATAACGCATCCATGTACGATTGCATTGTGCCCGATGCTAACATTATTTCCAATTTCTGTTTTAGATTTCAAATAAGTACAATGAATTACAGCACCATCCTGTACGTTTACCTTGTTGCCCATCCGGATAGAATTGACATCGCCACGGATCACCGCATTGAACCAGATACTGCAATCATCACCCATGATAACGTCGCCACAAATTGTAGCATTGGGCGCGATAAAACAATCCTTACCCCATAATGGTTTGATACCTTTTATTTCAAATAAAAATGACATGAGAATTTAAATTTAAAATTATGTTTGAAAGTGGAATTTTTTGTGTTTTAAAGTGGAAATCATGATCCTTTAATAAAAGTTTGTTTACTGGCTGATCTTCTTCTAATCCCTTCTTAATCTTTCTTTATTAATGAAAAATACATCAGGAATTAAAAACGTTCTTCGTCAAAAATAGTGGAAACAAAAAGAAGGTAATAAGGTATGAATTTATTTGGTACCTGGTCTTATACTAAGGTTAATAAGGTAGTATTAAGCCAGTTTTAGCGAAGGCGGATAAACAGGCAACCTTATTACCCCAGTAACATAGAATCCTTAAATCTCCAACACCTTATCACCTTTTCTCACAAAATCAGGAAGTATCATTAATCTTAAATAAACCTTCTGCTTTTGCAAGAGCGCTTACCCCTTCTAACCCTTCTAAAACAATTCTTTAAAATAGAAAACTTCAGGTGTCAGCTTAACTATCAATGCCGCAACCATGATTCCGGATTTACGTTATCACTTTCCTTCATCAATATAAAATCTACTTCCCCCTGGCCTTCATCATTTGCATCCGCTGTGCCGATTACCTGCCCGGTTCTTACTTTTGCGCCCCGTTGCACATTTGCTGATGCAAGATTACTATATACAGTAAAATATTTTCCATGCTTTATAAATACAGCCTGCTTATTATCAATGTAACTCACGAGCGTGACTTCCCCGTCAAACACAGCCTTTACTGATGCTCCTACTTTTGTACCAATAGAAACCCCGGGATTATTATAATCAATACCGCCCGGATATTGATTGGCGCCAAAATGAGAAATAACAAATCCATCAGCTGGCCATGGCAGCGAACCTTTATTTTTTTCAAAACTTGCATTCAGCGCTTTATCCGCTTCGCTGCTGACCAATACACTATTGCTTCTTGAAGCAGCCGGTTTTGTTGTTTTTGCTGTTGCAGCTTCTTTCGTTTCTTCTGCAGTTTCGGGTTTATTTTTCTTTAATTCTGCCAGGCGCTCTTTCTCTTTTCTTGCAGCCTCTGCCTTAGCAATTTCTATTTCGCGTCTGATCATTGCTGTAATAGCATTCTTTATTTTAGCATCCTGTTTTCGTTTTGCTTTTACCTGCGCTAACAATTCTTTTTGCCGGCCTTTCAACTGATTGACCACCGTTGCCTTTTCCTCTTTTTGTTTTGCAAGTTTATCTAATTCTTTATCCTGTTCACTCAAAACCACATTTTTTTGCTTTTTTGTTCCCGACAGTACTTCAATTTTATCTTCAAGCATGGATTGCGTTTTCAAAATGTTTTCAGCCTGCATTTCACGATACGTTCTGTAAGATTTCAAATAGGCAATGCGTTTAATGGCATCATTAAAATTATTGGCAGAAAAAATAAAATTCAGAAAATCATAATTGCTCCGGTTTTTATAGGCATATACCATGCTCTTGGCATATTCTACTTTTAAAGTATCGAGAATGCGTTTGATTTTATTAATTTCTAATTGCGACAAATAAATATTGTCATTCAGTTTTTTTATTTCGCTGCTGATGTTGTTGATCACGTTTCCCTGCAAGTCCATTTTTTTATTGATCAGGGATAGCTGGCCGATATTTACTTTAGTTGTTTTCCTGTTTTCAATCAGCGCTTTTTCAGTTTCTTCAATATCTTTTTTTAATTGCTCACGCTGTCTTTGAAGAGCATCCTTATCAGCTGGTTGCTGGGCTGACGCAGATAAGGCAAATAAAAAAAAGATAAAAGCGGTTATGATTCTTGTTGGCATGCACGCAAAATTTTTAGAGAATAAAGGGTAAATGTTTATGCAAGCTGCAATTTTTTAAAGTAACAATTATTTTGTTTTATAATTGCGTGGTACGCTAAATGGAAATGATAATTCCTTGTTAAACTCATATTGTTTGTAAGAAATCTTTATATCTACTTTCGATTTTTCATTCACATTGATTTCCCGTGTTGTTGAAAAATCAAGACCGTTATTGTGATCATAGTCGCCATACAACAGAGCAGCAGTGCGGTTTTCATATACATTAACGTCATCCAGTTTTATTCTTTGCAATTCGTTAGTGTTCGCCGAAAGCGTGATGAGGTTTTTAAAAAAACTACCGACAGTGCCAATGAGAATATGATTTTCTGTTTGCCTGTACGAGACAATGCTATCACCGACATACACCGGATTCCCAATGAGAATATCCTGCAGTATAGAAAAGTTTAAAGGAATATGGGCAATGCTTTCAACATATTTAAACGGATGGCTTTCGACCGTTTTATCCAATTTGTTCAGAATGATGAGTGTGTCTGGAGTAATATAAACACGAAATGCTTCAATGCCCAAAAAAGTAGCGCTGATGGAAACCCATAGTACACTGTCTTTTTGCAAACGGATAAAGGCATTAAAATCAGGCTGCTTTCCATTATGATCTTCATACTGGATTTTAGCTTTTGTAGAAAAAGTTTTGAAATCAATTTTATTTTTATAAAGCCGGTTTAAAACCTCAACAGCCGGAATTTTGTTAAAAGAACTGTCGCTCGATTTTACCGGCATTTTCACAATGGCCGTATCTTTTTTATTGATTGCTGTTTGGAGTTTTTTAGTAGAGTGACAACTGGCAAGGGCAAACAAAATAACAACTCCAATTAAAATTTTGTGGGCGGTAAGGACACCGCCCACGGGGCGCTCCCCCGGTTGGTGTCCCCACCAACCGGAACATTGAGGTAAAATTTTAAAATACTTCATTTAAAATAATTTATAAAACTATTGATGGCCTGTGTGACCAAAACCACCTTCACCTCTCAGGGTTGATTCTAATTTTATTACCGGCTGCAAATTCGCTTTTTCTACTTTGCATAAAACCATTTGGGCAATTCTGTCCCCTTTATTAATGATATGTTCTTCATCAGATAAATTTATCAGAATGACTTTTAATTCGCCGCGATAATCGCTGTCAACTGTTCCTGGTGAGTTCAAACAGGTAATGCCATGTTTCCATGCCAGCCCGCTTCTTGGCCTCACCTGCACTTCGTACCCCTCCGGAATTTCAAGAAACAATCCTGTAGGGATCATCTTTCTTTCCATGGGTTTTAATACAACCGGTTCTGATAAATTGGCTCTCAGATCAAGGCCTGATGAACCAAAAGTAGCATACTCAGGAATCTGATTTTCAGAAGTATTTAGAATTTTAATTTCTACATGTTGCATGATTACAAAGATAGGAATGCAGGTGAGTAGATGGAAAAAATAAATGATGGGAAAAATTTTATTGGATTGCTGTTAACAAAAGCGCTTGAAAACCATAGAAACAATGATACGTTCCACAGTAAACAAATAAATATCAATGATTCCTGTTTTAAAAAAATGGTAACAACAAAAAAACGATTGAAAGGCTAATGAATCTGTAACCGTTTATTTCGACAAATCCTTCACCCTTATGTTTCTAAATCTTACAACAGATCCATGCCCCAAAAATCCAATATGCCCTGAATTCCGTTTTAAACCAGGATGATCTTTGTGGTCCATCGTGCCATTTTTCCTGGCTTCCGTAATATCACCATCAACAATAACGGTTCCGTTTAATATCACTTTTATTTTAGGCCCTCTTGCAATAATTTCTTCAGAATTCCATTCGCCCACCGGTTTCAGATAGCCTCTTTTTGCCGGAATCACTCCATATACCGAACCATGATATTGATATTCGTGAAGGTTTTTATAAATGTCTGCATCATTATCCAGGATCTGTATTTCCATTCCAACGTAAGCCGCATCGCCTTCTAACGGTGTCCTTATGCCAACGCCGTTATTCGCTCCCGGAGTAAGCTGAAAATCAAAACGAAAATCAAAATCACTGTATTCGTCTTTTGTATATAAATTTCCACCACTGCCGCGATCAGGATGAATAACCATATTTCCATTTTCCACTACATAGCTTTCAGTATTGCCAGTCCAATGATCCATGTTTGTTCCATCAAAAAGAACTTTAAAACCTTCTTTCTTTTCCTGGTCGCTTAGTGCAAAAGTA
>DATILZ010000516.1:0-1938 GCA_035475995.1 Hanamia sp.
ATTTTGCAGCTACCTTAATTGGTGGCTTTTTCTGTGTAGTTGCGGCAGCTTCTTAAAAAAGGTGTTATTTAATCTTGGTAAAGTAAAAACAGAATTTGACGAAACATAATAGAAGAAGCTCAGCTTGAAGAGACGATTAAAAACTTGGGTTATCAAGTTTTATCAGCAAAGTTCTCCTAAAATCTACAACACTTGTGTCAGTGATAAAGCCATTAATTGGGGATGAAAAAATGATGCATACTATTTACAAGTACAAAAACCTCATTACATTATTGTCCGGTTCCCATCGATATTTCAAAAGAAGCTTTGGATATTGCGGTTAACAGTGAAAAAACAGGTAATACAGCTATCTTTGCCGCTGTTAATGGCCAACTGGCCGGCGTCATTCGAGAGGAAGCTTTTTTGGCATTAGAAAATATTCGAGAGAATGGGATTCGCAATATCATCATGCTGACCGGTGACAATGAAGGCACCGCTCAATTAGTAGCAAAGCAGCTTAGAATCGATGAATACCATGCTGAAATTTTTACCACAAAATAAGCTGGAATTTGTGAAGCTGTTGAAAGAAAAAGGACATGTAGTCGTGATGGCAGGAGATGGGATTAACGATGCACCCTCGATCGCTGCAGCAGATATTGGAGTAGCAATGGGAAAAGGCGGAAGGGATATCTCTATTGAAACGGCCGATGTGGTTTTAATGGGGGATAAATTACTGCAGCTTGCCCATGCTTTTTCCCTTTCCAAGGCAACGATGAACAATATGAAACAAAATATTTATTTTGCCGTATCAATTGTATTGATTTTATTACTTGGAGTCTTATTTGGCTCTGTTCATTTAGCATTGGGCATGTTTATCCACGAAGCGAGTGTTTTGCTAGTCATTTTAAATGCGATGCGATTAATAAACTTTCATTCTAAAAATAGAAAAAAGAAGAGGGAAGAATATGGACAATCCACATCAATGCAATCCTATTCATGATTGTTCTATAACCGGAACACATAAAGATTGCGTCTCGTTAGTTCCTATTTTTTGTCATCTGGAAGTGGAACAAATGGAGGTAATAATGGCAGCAGCTCATTCAGTCTCTATTAAAAAAGGAGAATTCATCTATCATGCAGGGGACCGTTCTGAGTCTCTATATATTGTTAATAAGGGGAGAGTAAGGATTTATCGACTCTCGGAAACAGGAAAAGAACAAGTGGTCAGGATATTAAATCCGGGCGATTTTACAGGTGAATTGGCATTATTTAGAAATGATAGGCATGAATCCTTCGCGGAAGCAATGACAGATACTCAAGTTTGCACGATTCATCAAGCTGACCTGCAGGAATTACTTTTAAAATATCCATCCATATCGTTAAAAATACTGTCAGAGTTTTCTAACCGGTTAGACCAGTCCGAAAAACAAACTACACGTTTTGCGACGGAAAAAGTGGAAACAAGGATTGCACTTTTTCTTGCCGAATGTCTAGAGGATTCACAGTCAATGGAATTTTTATTACCCATGAGTAAAAAAAAGCTAGCATCTTTTTTGGGAACGACTCCAGAAACCATTAGCCGCAAACTTACCGAATTTGAAAGTCAGGGATTTATAAAGCAGAAGGCACACAAAATGATTGAAATTGTGGACTTAGATGGATTGCTTCTTATTTAAACAAATGAAAGGAGATGTGTTATGACCAATATTTTATCAAATACAGCTGTTGTAACTGCACAAGTAAATTCATTTTAGCTGGAGAACATGCAGTGGTATATGGCAAGTCTGCAAGTGCCATTCCAATACGAAGAATGCAAATTATGAGGTGAAACTAAACGAGTTTTTTAGACAAAATGAAGCTCGATAAGGTAGAAGCGTCTAAATAAAAGTGTTTTTTGGACAAAATGAAGCTCAATGAGGTAAAAATGTCTAAATAAAAGAGTTTTTTAGACAAAATGAA
>DATILZ010000517.1:0-10440 GCA_035475995.1 Hanamia sp.
CTGCAAGATGGCTTTGCTGAACCCATCCCTGATAGCTATCATATTTTAATTGAATTTTTACCCAATTATCAGCAGTTTTTTCAAGAATAAAAGATTTTTCTCCAAACAATTGTTGCGATACCATTTCTGATTTGTGTGAAGGTTCTGCTCTCACAGGGCTTACTGGCACACAACACACCATATATTCCATAAGTTCATTAATTTTTTTGCAAATGTAAATTATGGAAATTAATTAAGTTTACATCTTTACTAAAAAATACAAATCATTTTTGAAATCGGATAAGTACAATCATATCACCGATGCAGAATTGCTGCAAAATTTTTATCAGGATCATGATAATAAGTGGTTGGGAATTTTACTGCCGCGATATACATTGCTGTTACTGGGTGTTTGCATGAAGTATTTGAAAAATGAAGAAGATTCGCGTGATTGTGTGCAGCAGATTTTTTTAAAAGTGATTAATGAACTGCATAAATATAAAGTAGATTATTTCAAAAGCTGGATATACATGATCGCAAAAAATCATTGCTTAATGAAGCTGCGTGGCAATAAAAATATTCCGCTTGAATTGAATGAAAAAGTAATGCCTGCGGGAGAAGCACAGATTGATAAAACTGATATTATGGAAAAGGAAACGCTACTGGTGAAAATGCAGGAAGCTATAAAACAATTAAATCCGGAGCAGCAGGAATGTGTAAATTTATTTTATCTTCAAAAAAAATCTTATTCAGAGGTTTCAGAAATAACCGGGTTAACGATGCTTCAGGTAAAAAGCCATCTTCAAAATGGCAAAAGAAATCTGAAGCTTTTGATGGGAATTAGTTGAAGGTTAAAAATGATTAAATTATTGAATTATTATGATAAATGAGTGATGAATTATTAAACATATTGTCAAACAGCAATAAAGATATTGATAATCAGAAGTTGATGGACTATCTGAGTAATAAATTATCTGCTGAAGAAAAACATGAATTTGAGAAAATTCTGGTGGATTCTGATCTGGCAAGCGATGCAATAGATGGGCTGAATGAATTCAAAAATAAAAAAGATCCTGTTGCTTTTGCCGAGCAATTGAATAGAAATCTGCAAAAACAATTGGAAAAAAAGAAAGGAATGAGGGAAAAAAGACGGTTTAAAGATATTTCCTGGCTTTATTTTAAAATTATCCTTATTATTATCATCATACTGATTGCTTTTTTTGTTGTTTTTAAATTTTTGAGATAACGTCTTTTCAATAAATTAAAAAAAATAAAACCACATAAAAAATGGTTTTATTTTTTTTAAGCTAAAAGTATTTTGCAATTATCGTGTACTATCAGGGTTATTTTTCATATTATGATGAGTAGTGGTATGGTGAGTGGTCATTTTGTGATTGCTGTTCCAATTGTGAATCTTTCCATTCATGTCGATCATTTCTCCATCCTGAAGTGTTTGAGTTTTCCCACTCTTCCAGGTCACTTTTCCATCAGTTGTAATTGTTGTCCCATTGCTTAGCGTTACATCATTTGTTACGTCTGTTTTTGTTCCATTCTTATCCGACATTAATTTCCCATTTTGCATCACATATCGTTCATGATTACCATTTGTTTTTGAATATTGATGATGTGTTCTGTGATGGATTGTAGTGTCCGAAGTTGTTTGGGCAGATGCGCTACAACTAATTACAAAAGCGATTGCCAAAAGGCTTAAGATTTTCATAATGATTACATTTTTATTGTTTAAAAAAAGTGATATTTCAATTTTTTATCCTCAAAGCATATACCAGTGGTTTTTTAGTTGCTCTCCATTTAACTTTTGTAAAAATGTGGAAATGCAGCATCAATACAGATTTAAAAACCGTTTATTTTACCGGATTCACAAAAACTTTTTGAACTAGTATTATAAAAAAAGCCCTGCGAAATTTGCAAGGCTTTCAAAAAAAATAAAAAGAATCTACAAAACCTTGACGGTAGTGGTTGAGTTTACTTTAGAAGATGTAGGAAAATCCTGTCCCATTGCAGACACGGTTCCAGACGCATCTGCTGTGGTATTGCTTGATTGAATAACTCCTGATTTCGAATCTACTTTTTCTTCACCGGTAAATTTACCGGATGTTTTTGTTGTGATTTCCATCCCTTGTTGCTCCATCTTTGTATCAGTGGCTACTGTACCTGTAAAGGAAACTGTTGCAATGTTTCCGGCTATATCTTTTACAGTATAATTAGTGGTTCTGATTATTCCGTTGTCATCTGTTTTTTCTGTCCAGGTAGTGCCGGGTTTCAAATTTTTTGGCAATGCCAGAAAAGCCATTTGTGCACCATATCCGCTTGCTGCGAAATTCAATTGTTTTGCAATCTGTGAAACCGAAGAGTCTGAACCGGGTTGGTCAATAATTTTTCCGCTATTATCCATAACCACATTTTGTGGATGATTAATATACTCTTTTAATCCTTCTCCTATCTGCCCATTCATATCATCCTTTTTGTCAGAATCGAAGCTCATTTCATTTCCCATCATACTCATATTCATTACTATCCTGGAAATGGTATTTGTCAGATTATACTTATCACCTGTTTTATCGTTTATTGCAATATTATACGTGGAAGCAATATTTGCTTTTGTTTCCATTGTTTGCCCTTGCATTTCTGTTGAACTGCTTGTTTCCATTTTATTTTCAACCACGTATTTCTGACCTTTAGCTAATTGTAAAGAAGCATTTGTTTGAGCATGGATTGCCGTCGAAAAAGAGAAGGCTGCGGCAAAGAGAAGAATTATTTTTTTCATGACTTTTAATTTAGTTTTTACTTGCAAATATACCGTTACTGATATTTTTTTATTTTAATTTTTTAAATATTTATTAGAAAAATGCAAAGATGAATATTTAATAATCATTATTTTCTTTCACTGCTTTTGCAGGAGGTCTTTTCTTCAATTCTGCTTCATGATTTTCTTTTGATTTAACTGCCCCTGTTTTTGAAGAATCTTTTTTATTTGGATTATAATTCATCGGCCCAATCGGCTTGCGAGCTTCTGCTTCTACCTGTTTTTTCGGTTCTTTGCTAAAATCAGATTCTACTGGTACCTCTGAAGGTGGGGCATAGTCGGACGCATCACCATTTCCCTGTACATCAGCTGAATCACTTCCCTGTCCTTCACGGGCAATTGCTGCAAAATTTTGATCTGCATAAATCGGATTGTTATTTAGTTCAGCAGGCTTTTGAAATTCTGCTTTCGGATCGATTCCTAATGATTTATCAGCATATACTTTTTGCATAAAAAATGCCCATTCAGGCAGCGCCATTTCACTTCCTCCGGCTGTACCATATTTTGGCAAATGTAAAAACGGATCATCACAACCAACCCATGCTCCTGCAAGAATTTGCGGAGTGTAGCCAATGAACCATCCATCTGTATTATCGTTTGTAGTTCCGGTTTTGCCACCCATGTCGCTGGTTATTCCAAATTTCCAGCGCATAGATCCGCCGGTGCCATAATCAACTACTCCCTGCATCATTCGGTACATCGTATATGCATCCACTTCACTGATCACCTGTTTTACTTCCGGCTCAAAAGTTTGTAAGATGTTGCCATTCCTATCTTCAATTTTTGTAAGATAAATTGGTTCTGTATTAAATCCTCTGTCGGGAAACATGGTATAAGCACGGAGCATTTCAATCAATTGTATATCCGCAGAACCTAAAGCAATTGATGGGACAATCGGAATATTACTTTTTATGCCGCACAAATGCGCAAATTCAGCTGTTTTTTTAGGCCCTATGCGGCTCATAAGGTCATAAGCTGCTACGTTTATTGATTTAGCAAGACAATAAGCCATGGTTCCGCCGCCGCCGGTAATAGTTTTATTGGCAAGTGTGATCGGTTTTCCACCGATATAACTTTCGGGAGTAAGGCCTGCATCAGTGATGGCAAGTGTATAAAGAATTGGCTTAAATGTAGAACCAACCTGCCTGTTTGCTGTTACATGATCAAATTTGTACCATTTAAAATCAATTCCTCCAACCCATGCTTTCACTTCTCCTGTAACAGGATCCATCGCGCAAAATGCGGTCTGCATCATTTCCTTATTGTATTTTATCGAATCAAGAGGAGTCATCATGGTATCAGTTTCCCGGTTTTTGTTCCAGGCAAAAACTTTCATGCTCACAGGCACAGAAAATGATCTTTTAATCTCCGCATCCGTAGCTCCTGCTTCTTTCATATTTTTCCAACGTTCACTTTCCTTCATAGCACGATTCAATATATCTTCCTGACCTTTCCACACATTTTTAGGAATCTGGCGATTAAATATTTTCTGCATTGAAGTCATGTGTTTTACAACAGCTTGTTCTGCATATAATTGCATTTTAGGATCTATCGTTGTATAAATTTTTAATCCATCACGATACAAATCATAATTATTGCCGGTTTTTGGATCTTTATGAGTATTGCACCAATCCAGTAATTTTTTTGTCAATACTGACCGGAAATAAGGAGCTATTCCCTGGCTTTCATCGATTTTTTTATATTTAACGCCAAGTGGTTTTTTCTTTAAAACTGCAGCTTCAGGTTGTGAAAGTACATTGTTTGTAACCATTCTGTCGAGCACCAGGTTTCTTCTTGCCGTTGCTGCTTCCGGATGGCGTCGTGGATCATATTGTCCGGGCCCGCTTAACATTCCTATTAATAAAGCGGATTCATCAGGAGTAAGTTTGGCAGGCTCTTTTTGAAAATAGATCAATGAGGCATTTCTGATGCCATAAACATTCAACCACGAAACACGATTGAGGTATAGAGCGATAATTTCCTGTTTGGTAAAATTGCGTTCAAGTTTCAAGGCAACGATCCATTCTTTTATTTTGTCAATTCCTCTTTTCAATGCAGGAACATGGTTTTCCTGACCTAGTATTTTTTTTGCCAGCTGTTGGGTTATGGTACTTCCGCCTCCCTGCTTTCCAAATCCTTTAACAGCGCGGCCTAAAGCGATTGGGTCAATTCCGGAATGGTCGTAAAACCGAATATCTTCTGTTGAGATCAATGCATCAATCACACTTTTTGAAATGTCTTTATAATCCACTGAAACCCTGTTTTCCGCATAGATTTTTCCCATCAGGGTTGTTCCATCATTTGCATATATTTCGGTTGCAAGGTTGGCCTGTGGGTTTTCCAATTGTTGGAGAGACGGTAATTTTCCAAAAACCCCAAAATTTGCCGCTGTCAGCACCAGCGCAAAAAGCGCAAAACCAACAGCAACGATTGCCCATAATATTTTTACAGATGGTTTTATTTCCTTTTTTTTATTTCCTTTTTTAATCGTGCGATTTTGCATTTTTTTATCTTTAAAAACCGGAAAATTATTTAAATCGTTCTTATTGAAAAATTAAAATTTGGCAGGATATTTTTTGTTTAAAAGATCCAGATAACTCTGTAAATTTTTATTCTCTTTTAAAAGTTCAAGGTTGCTTTCAGAAATAATATAAAAAGAATACTTCTGTGACGGCAGCCATGAAATCTGAACCGGCGCATCCTGTTTTAATTTGTCCATATATTTTATTGCGGCATCCGCATTATCAAATTGAGAAAAGACCAATAAAGTTCGTTCACTGTCTAAAGTGTCTTTTACAATAGTAATTTTATTGGTATTATAGCTTTGACTGTTATAGCGGTTGAAAGCGTTTCTGGCCTCACTGCTATATACCGGATCTACTTTTGTCAATACCATCAAAACATTTTGTGGCTCATTTGGATCAAAGGTGAAGACGGTATTTTTGATGGGAGGTGGCAGTTTTTTATCAGGACTTAATTCTGCTTTTCCCGGTTTGACAATTTCATTTTGAACAATAGGTTTTTGATTCTGGACAGCCGGTGCTTTTACGTTATTTACTATTTTAGAATTATCAAAAACGACGATCTGAGAATCAGCAGGCAGGCGCTCCACTTTCAGATTTGTAAGATATCGTTCAATACTGTCTCTTCTGCTTAAAACATCTAGCATAGTACCGGCTTTATCCTTCATTGGAGATTTAGGATAGTTATCAATGATTTCATGTAAAACATTGATTGCAGCGCTGTCCTGGCGTTTTTGAATATAATAAACTGATTGGATGTAGAGCAATTGAGGATTCCAATAACTCTTGCCATACAGGCTATCAGCGGCATTTTTTTCTTTAATTGCCTCAGCAAAATTTCCTTCAATAAATAAGTTATAAATCTTGTCATAACGGTTGGAGGCCGCTGTATCTTTTTCTGATGGATTAAAAACTTCAGGATGCAAAACATATTGAGCAAATTTGCTATCATTAAAGTTTTTGACTAATAAATTTTTATAAAAATCTGCCTGTTGCTTGTTGCCGGTTTTATTGTAACAATAAAACAGATTCATATACAGTTCGCCATTGTACAGACTATCCGGAAAGCGTTTTAAAGATTGCTCATAAGATTCGATAGCAGCCGGATAATCTTCTAAAAGTGTTTGGTAATTTTTTCCAACCTGGAATAAGGAAAGCGCAATTTTAGAATTGGAAGTATCCAGTGCAGGTTTTGTGAGCGGCACATTTGCCAGCAAACCTTCTACTGAAATGTCCTGTTGATATGGTGCAGCAGTGGGTTGAACATTTGTTGAATCAGATTGCGGTGCCATAGGATCATTATAATTTCCCTGTACCTGATCCGGATTAGCCTGCGATGCATTCCGGTTTGAGCCAGAATTTAAACGCCAGTTATCCGTATTTTGTCTTTTCCCCCAAACCCTTTTAAAATCATTGTATCCCTGCGACTTCAATGAATTATTATAAAAATACCATTCTCCTTTGCTGTTGTTATTGGAGAAAATATTAGAAGATGCACGGGATGAATTAAAGGATCCCGAACCTCCATTGTAACTGGCTTCATCATTCAAACCACGTTCTTTCTTTAATTTTTTTGATAGATTTTTTAGAAAAGTTTCTCTTTCTGCCGGAGATAAAGCAGCAATTGCCTGAAGGCTATCTTCTCTTTGAATGATGTCGAGATGAGTCACAATCTCTGCAAGTGCTTTCTTCCTCGATTTTATTTCTGCAATATTTTCAAGAGTCGAATCGCCGTCGATTTGTATGCTGTCATAAGAATTAAATGATTGCTTATAATTTTTTTGCAAATAATTTATTTCTGCCATTTTCAAAAAAGCTTTATTTCTTAATGACAAATCATTTTCATTATAAACAGTGCTTGCTTTATAAAATTTCAGAGCTGAAGAAGTATCAGGTTTTTCCAAAGCAAGTTCACCTGCAGAATAAAAAATGATATCACGATATGGCTCAAATTTATCTTTGTGCGCCATGTGTAATAATCGTGAAATGCTGTTATCAATTTCCGCGGGATCTTTACTCTTCAGCATTTTAGCCTTGTTCAGATTCGCATAAATATCCATCATCGGATCAGTAGTATTCCGGATCGCTTTGTCGTAATAATCAGAGGCAGTATCATGGCTGCCATTCATTTCATAAAGTTGCGCCAGCAAATATTCTCTTCTGGCTTTATCGGCAAGATCAATGGCATTTGGCATGGCATCTTTTATATAGACAATTGCGCTGTCGTACATTTTTTGTTTAAAAAACCAATAGCCGACCACTTCCTGAAAGTAAGGATCTAAACGGTTTGGAAACAGTGGATCATTTTTTAAAGTATTGATCAATCCTGCAGCTTCTGAATAATCGCCCATATCTGTGAACGTGCGTATCTGCCATACCAAAGCATCATTTCTGCTTGGTGGTCGTGTAAATGCTTTGTCAATGACATTCCTGTCTTCTTTGCTCGAAATGCTAAGTGCGTTATTAGAACGGTTCTCATTTGTACCTACCACCAACTGATCTTCATCCTTCTTTTTTCTTGGGAAAAGATTGTAATTGATAAATTGAAAAGTCATGGAAGCTGAATCAAAATCTTTGCGCAGATAATAAGCTTTCCCGATTAATAAATATAAATTATCTACCCAATCGCTTCTAAGATCATGAAGCAATATTCCGGCAGTTGCTTTTAAAATGACAGAGTCAAGTTCGTTTTTTTGAACAGCTGTATTATTTAAAGAATAACTATAATAAGGTAGTAATTTTGAATAATCATCTTTTGTTGCAATCCTTGCCAGTTCAATTACTGATTTTATTTTACTATTTGCATTATAAAAATAATTGTAATGACTGGTGGTATTTTGAATAAATCTTCTTGGGATAGTGAATTTTTTCTGACCTGTTTTTTCCGATCTGAGTTGTTTGTCTTTAAATTTTTGCGGCTTATCTTTTTGAAGATCGAAAGTGATCTTACCTATTTGAGCATGAGCATCAGGCAATAAAAAAAACAGAAATAATAAAGCAGATATCAACTTAATGATCCGGTTATTCATGAATATTTTTAGTTTTTATAAAGTAAGATTCTGCAATAAAAGTTCTTTTACTGACAGCAGCTTTTTTGCAAATTTATTTTAAAAATACGGTTATTTTAAGGTAATATGTCGCTAAATGCAACACGTATATTATTTTTAACAACCTAAAATACAAATATGGAGCCGACTGAGCAAAACAGTTTTTTAAAAAGGATCCGCAATAAATACCGTCTGGTTATTTTGAATGAGAATACTTTTGAAGAAATTGTTGCATTTAAGTTAAACCGTTGGACTGTGTATGTCGCACTCAGCCTTATGTTTATAGTTTTGGTAGGACTTACGATAGCGTTGATTGCTTTTACACCGTTAAAATTTTATATTCCCGGTTATGGAAAAGCAAGTTCTAATAATGAATATGAATCTTTAAAATTAAAAGCAGATTCCATTGAAAAAACACTGATATTAAAACAACAATATTTTGATAATATTGAAAGAATATTAAAGGGAAACGAGTTGCCTGCCGATACAGCTGTCCTCAAAGTGAAGAAACCAACGGGAGGTATTAAGAATTAGAAAAAAAGTTTTACTATGGAAAGGCAACATGTTTTAACATTCCTTGGCAAGAAATAAAAAATCATTTTGAAAACAAGAAAAGAAACAAATCGTGAATTGATGCATTATGCGGGAATGGGCGCACAGTTTTTAGTAAGCATCAGTGTGGGGATATTTATTGGGATAAAAGTGGATGAATGGTTAAATTTTTCTTTTCCTTTGCTGGTGTGGCTATTGCCGCTTTTGATTATTGCCGGCCTTATTTTAAAAATTATTAAAGACACTTCAAAAAAATGAAACGACTTCTTTTAAAAAAGTTTTCACCGGTATTTCTGCTTTTTATTTTGCTAAATATTCTTGTTTTTATTTTTAAGAAATCACTTATTGATTCTGGTTTTAATATTAGTTTTTTACTCTCTGCCAACGTCATCCTTTTTCTGTTGAGTTTCTTCGGATTTTTTATTCAAACAAAAGGAATCAGTTCTACCAATATCAATGCTTTTATCAGAGGAGTTTATTCTTCTCTTTTGCTCAAATTATTTGTGATTGTCATTGCCATTGTCATTTATATACTCGTGATGCATGGAGATGTAAACATACCTTCTTTATTTACCGCTATGGCCATCTATATTATTTATACTTCTGTTGAAGTAATTCAATTAATGAAACTTGCCCGAAAAAAACCTGATGCTTAAGAAAGAATCACCACTAAATCAATTAAATCAATTTTTGCCTGAAGGATCTTTTGAAGATGTGGCTTTTTATTTGGTAGAATATAAAGTGCATCTAACAGTGACGCGTGAACGCCTTACCAAACTTGGTGATTATCGTAATAAACATTTGAATAAAAATCATCGCATCAGCGTAAATGGAAACCTGAATAAATATTCTTTTCTCATTACTTTATTGCACGAGCTCGGCCATTTGGTCGCTTATGAAAAATATGGGAATAGAATCCAGGCACATGGACTTCAATGGAAAAATGAATTTTCAAATATTCTTGCTCGTTTTATTTCCAAAAAAATATTTCCAGCTGATATCGAAAACGAACTTTTAAAAACATTACGAAATCCTGCCGCCAGTTCGTGTGCAGAAGCGCCATTGACAAGGGCTTTGAAAAAATACGATCCGCACAAACCGGGTGTTTTTTTGCTGGAAGAATTGCCGGAAGAAAGTTTATTTCAATATAAAAATGAGATTTATAAAAAAGAGAAAAAACGACGCACACGGTTTTTTTGTAAACAAATGTCAACAAATAAAATGTTTTTATTCAGTCCAATAGCAGAAGTGGAATTTGTGGGGAAAGAATAATAGTTCAACTAATACACTTCATCGTGAGTACCAATGTCAACAAGAATAATAAATTCCGTTTTATTTTTTATATCTTTTTTAATGGAAAAAACTATTCTACAATCATAACCATATGAGCAGGCGTAAAGCCCATATAAATTACCACTAAGTTTGTGGCTTTTTAAATCAGTCGAAAATGGATCTTCTTCCAATCTGATCAATGCAGTTTCAATAGAAGGGTTTAAGATTGGTTTTTTTGAAACAA
>DATILZ010000518.1:0-14391 GCA_035475995.1 Hanamia sp.
TTATAATTACTCGGAAAAAATCAGCAGAATATGAATGAAATCACGATAAAAGAAGCGCAGGAAAAAATTGATGTATGGATAAAAACTACCGGTGTCCGTTATTTTAATGAGCTTACCAATCTTGGAATACTAATGGAAGAAGTTGGAGAATTATCGAGGATAATCGTTCGAAAATTTGGCGAACAATCTTTTAAAGAAAATGAAGAGGATAAAAATCCTGCTGATGAAATGGCGGATGTACTTTGGGTTTTAATGTGCCTGGCTAATCAAACGGGTGTTGATCTCACGGATGCTTTAAAGAAAAATTTTGAAAAGAAAAATTTGCGCGATTCACAAAGGCATCAGCAAAATAAAAAACTGAAATAAAACATCAGCTCAAAATCTTCTGCCTAAAACTACCGTGTTTTTAAAAGCTTTTTTCTTCCCTTCCGTATTAAAAATTTCTGTGTAAATAATATAAATTCCTTGTGGCAGTTTCCTGTTTTTATCATCCAGGCCATCCCAGCGATAAGAACCATTTATTCCGCTCAAAGAATTTTTTTGAAGATAACGCACCGGCCTCCCGGAAGCATCGAATACGGTGATATTAGCAACATAACCTGCCGAAGGAAAACTATAACTAATGGTAACAAAATCATCTATGCCATCATTATCAGGCGAAAATATTTGGGGCATAACGGTGATGCCTACATGCAATTCTTCGCTAACCTGGTATTGTGAATTTTTATCGCCGGGCGTGCCATATCCAACCGATGTGGCGGCAGAATGAAAATTGCTTTGCACAGATGGCGCATGATAATCCACTCTTTCCAGCGACACTCCCTGTACATTTTTTATCAAAGGAAAATGCCATTTCTCTGAATAGTTCACTTCATCCAAAATCGCACCCTGGTTGTTTAAAATAATGACATTGCCACTTGCATTGGGATAGGAAGGAAAATGTTCCGTTTGCAAAAAAGCGTCAGGATTTGTGGTGATGTATTGGTTTTTTATTGCATCTGCATCAGTGGTAAGCAAAATAAATTCTTCAGGAAATAATAAAATCCCTTTTGAAGAAACCGGTTGAATATTACTGATCGCGTTACTACTGTTGCGGTTAGCGATAAATATTTTTTTCAGATCGATGATTTTTTTTGAACGGTTATAAAGTTCCACGTAATCGGCTCCGTTTGGCATTGGATTGAATAAAATTTCATTAATAACCACATCCATAGCTCCTGCATCTTCGGCGATTCCAAATTTTGCCGTTTTTTTTACTCCAATCAGATTTCCTGCACAATCAGAAATATTTTTAGCAATAACATTGTAAATAATTCCTTCTTCAAGCTGGTTGTTTAAAGTAATATTTATCTCTTTAAAAAATGGAGGAATTACAGAAATATTTTTGGCGTTTAAATTTTTATCAAACGTATAATTGTTTGCAGCAGCGGCTTTCAAGCTATCAAGTGTTTTATCAAATACCAGCGTAATATTGTTTTTATCAGAAACAAAAGCATGTAATAATTTTGGTGGTGTCTCATCTTTGATCATTCCATCAATGGAATTTTTTCTTCCTGGTGTGCCACCGCTTTTATCAATACTTGCCTTCCAGTTTGATGACGCTGAACAAGGATTTTTTATATCTATCATTTCAAGCGTCCAGCCACCGGCTTTTTTTAATTCATTTTTATAAGAATTAAGATCATACTGAACTGCATGTATGGTTTTATTATCTGAAGATTTTAAAACAATTGTTGCGCCGGTAATATTCATTGCAGGAAAATCAGCAACTCCAATTGTTAGTCCAAAGGAAGAATAAGAGGCAACAGAATTATTAGCACAAACAATTACAAAACTATCGGGCAATAAATTATATGATGGCAATGTGGCTGTAGAATTACCGTCTGTTAATTTCCAGTCTTTCAGATTAACCGGAAACCCGGAAACATTTTTTAATTCTAAAAATTTAAAAAGAGGAAGGCCGATTTGTGGATTTGGATCTGGAAAAATTTCATCGATAATCACATTATATATCTGCGGTGAATAAAAAACAAAAGTTGCTTTTCCGTTTATCATTTCATTTCCAAAAAGATCTTTTACTCCATTCACATTTAACGTGTATTCCTTACCGTTAGTAAATGATTTATCGAATGAAAGATGCATCAGTAGCCGATTTGTGTCATCTACGATTACTGAGGATGGCATTCCCAAACCATTATTTACAAAATAATTTGAAAATAACTTACCGCTGTTGTTTTCAATGATTTCATCAAAGAAAAGATCCAGCTGCGTATTTGAAATAACAGCAGCAGATTCAATCTGAGGCGGAGTTGTATCAGGAACAAAATGTTTTATAAAGATATCATCAAAGAAATGTTTTTGAAAAAAAGCGGATGTGCTTTGTTTAATTAAAAACCCAAAATAAGCAGAAGTATTATAAGTCGTATCGAAGGCGGTTCCTTCCAGGATATAATTATTTCCGGTTCCACTTATGTCCCGGTAAAGCGTCCATTGATTCGTTTCATTGCAAATAATTTTTATTTTCAAAATATTATTGCTGCGGTTTAAAATTCCATTTTCCCCATCAATAATTTTATTAATAGTACCATCATTATTCTTTCTGTAAAGGCTGATTTCGTCTTCTGTATTTCCAATCCGTATAAAATACCCGGTTGTTGAAGTTGATTTTAAATCAGCAGATGAAGCGGTTAAATAAGCGTCAATATAATTTGCAGATGAAGGATTAAAACCAACGCGTATCCCAAATTCCCATTCAGCATTAGTTGCAATTGTACTGGCTGTACTCAGATAAAAACTGCTTCCTTCAATTAGATTATTACTTTGCAATTGCAAAGCTGCGTTTACAAAAAAACCGGTGGTATCGCCCATCCACACCGGATTGTTATAAAAATCTCCATCATTAAAATCTTCTGTTAGTTGTGCGTCCGCAAAATTGAAAATAAATATAGAATAGAAGAAAATGAACGTTTTTTTTCTCATGCATCAATAGTTTGTTTTAAAGATAACGACTTTATTTTATCAAAAAAAGCAAATGCATTAAATTCGCAGGCTAAAAAAATAAACAAATAAAGAAATGAAAATTGCAGTGGTAGGCGCTACCGGGCTTGTAGGCAGCAAAATGTTACAAGTGCTTGAAGAAAGAAATTTCCCGGTAACAGAATTAATTCCTGTAGCATCAGAAAAATCGGTGGGAAAGGAAGTAACTTTTAAAAACAAGAAATATAAAGTGGTTTCTGCAGAAGATGCAATTGCTGCAAAGCCAGACATAGCTTTATTTTCAGCAGGAGGAAGTACTTCCCTCGCTTTGGCGCCAAAATTTGCAGAAGCTGGTATTACCGTCATAGATAATTCATCTGCCTGGCGCATGGATCCGTCAAAAAAATTAATTGTGCCTGAAGTGAATGCAAGCGAGTTGACTAAAGAAGATAAAATCATTGCCAATCCGAATTGCTCAACGATTCAAATGGTTTTGGTTTTAAATCCGCTTCATAAAAAATATAATATCAAAAGAGTGGTTGTTTCCACTTATCAAAGTGTAACCGGAACCGGCGTAAAAGCTGTGCGCCAGATGGAAAATGAACGTAATAATATCGAAGGTGAAATGGCGTACAAATACCGGATTGATAAAAATGCACTTCCACACATTGACGTTTTCCTGGACAACGGATATACGAAAGAGGAAATGAAAATGGTGAATGAAACCCGCAAAATCATTGGTGATGATTCTATTCAGCTAACAGCAACCTGTGTAAGGATTCCAGTAGTAGGTGGCCACAGTGAAAGCGTTAATATCGAATTTGAAAATGATTTTGACCTGCAGGAAGTAAAAGAAATTTTATCGAAAGCTCCGGGAGTTGTTCTTGAAGATGATGTAGATAATTTCGTGTATCCAATGCCGTTATCCGCACATGAAAAAGACGATACTTTTGTAGGAAGGATTCGCAGGGATGAATCGCAAGCCAATACTTTAAACTGCTGGATCGTAAGCGATAATCTTCGCAAAGGCGCTGCTACAAACGCGGTTCAGATTGCAGAATGGCTTTTGAAGGAGAAAATAATCGGATGATCTGACGAATTGTGAATGGTGAAATGCTGAATAGTGAATGGGGAATTTAGAATTCGAAATTAAATAAGCAGAATATTAATTCATCATATTTGTTTGTTTATTGGATGCCATTTTTTAAAATTATATTTTAATTTTTTCAATTAAAATTTCCCTGTACCGTTTAAAAAAAACTAATAAAGCACATACTCAAAATCATTTATCTTTAATTTTTTATTAAAAATAAAACTACAATCATGAAATCAAGAACGGGCCTTTTTGTTATACTCGGAATTATTGTCATTTTAATTTTTTGGGGATGTAATCAGCAGCGGGGGCTTGCTACAGCAGATCAGGGGGTTCAAAACGCATGGAGCAATGTGGAAACAAATTATCAGCGGCGTACAGATCTATATAGCAGCGTAGTTAAAACAATTGAAGGTTCTGCAAATTTTGAAAAATCAACTTTAAAAGATGTAATTGCCGCAAGATCAAGAGCTACTTCAGTACAGGTGAACGTAAATGATTCTGCCAGTCTTCAGCAATACCAACAGGCGCAGGCGCAGTTACAAGGCTCATTCAGCCGTTTGATGGCGGTTGCCGAAGCATATCCTGATTTAAAAACCACGCAGGCATTTCAGAATTTTCAAACACAAATAGAAGGAACTGAAAACCGTATAAATGTGGCAAGAAGAGATTATAACGCCACCGTAAACCAGTATAATCTTAAAGTAAAATTATTTCCCAATAATATATTTGCACGCATACTTGGTTATCCTGTAAAACCTTACTATAAAGCGGATGTTGGCGCTGAGAAAAATCCTGATATTCAATTCAACATTAAATAAACGGCATTAATATGTGGCGATTCTCCCGCAAAAAACCTTTCTTTTCTGAAGAAGAAAATGAAAAAATCGTTCAATCGATCCAGGATGCTGAAAAGCAAACCAGCGGTGAGATACGGATTTTTGTGGAAGGCCGCTGCAAATATGTAGATGCTTTGGACAGGGCGGTGGAAATATTTGCCAATTTGAAAATGGAAGAAACTGAATTACGTAATGGCGTGCTTTTCTATGTGGCGATAAAAGATAAACAACTTGCCATTTTTGCCGATAAAGGAATTCATGAAGCTACAGGCGATGAACATTGGAAAAATGTGGTGAAAGAAATCTTGTCTGTTTTTAGCAAAGACAGTGTGGTAGCTGGTATTACAACTTCTATTTATAAAATTGGCCAGGCCCTAAAAGAACATTTTCCTTACGATAAAGATGTGGATAAAAATGAACTTCCTGACGAAATTATTTTTGGTAACTGATATCGTGTAACTTCTCATTTCATGAAAAAAATATTTCTACTGCTCTTTCTTTTTATAGGTTTTCAATCAGTTTTTGCACAAAAAATTGAGCCAAGACCGAATCCACCAATGGCAGTAAATGATTTTGCCAATTTGTTGGCACCTTTTCAAAGGCAGGCACTCGAGCAAAAACTGGATGCGTATAATGATTCTACTTCTTCTGCCATTGTAATTATTACCGTTCCGGATCTTCAGGGCTATGACATATCGGAGGTTTCATTAAAATATTTACGCGATTGGGGAATAGGTGTTAAAGGGAAAAATAACGGCGTCGTGATTCTTGTTTCAAAAGCCGATCATAAGGCGCGGATAGAAACGGGTTATGGAATGGAAGGCGTTTTGCCTGATATTCTTGCCAAACAGATTATTGATGAACGAATGATCCCTTTCTTCAAAAACAATGATTATTATGCGGGATTTGATAATGCGGTAGATGCGATCATGCAGGCAGCAGCAGGTGAATATAAAGCAGACCAGAATGCACAAAAAAAGAACAATGTGTCTGCAGGAAAAATTATTCCATTGGTAATTATTTTTCTGGTGATCGTCTTTTTGTTTTCCGGAAAAGGTGGTGGCGGCGGTGGTTCTTATATGAGCCGCAAAGGTTCCCGCAGTTTTCTGGGTGGTGCATTACCCTGGTTTTTACTGGGAAATATGCTTGGCGGTGGTGGCAGAGGCAGCGGTGGTTTTGGCGGTGGGGGATTTGGTGGCGGCGGTGGTGGTTTTGGCGGATTTGGTGGCGGAAGCGGCGGCGGCGGCGGTGCAAGCGGAGGCTGGTAATACCAGTTTCTTTGATTGCATAACTTACGCACAAAAATTGTAGTAAAATCAAGTTTTATTTGCACAATTTTTTTTGGCATAAATCCGTTTCCTATAAAACATCAGTATGCCAATTCGGGAAACTCCTTATTATATCGCGCCACCAACTGACTCTCTGATAAAGCAATACGATAAATTATTCAACAGTTTTGAACTGGAAAATAAAGATACCCTTATTGTAGAAATACCTGAAGAAATCGTGGAAAAAGGTAGCGTCTCTGCTATTCTTGATTTACTGAAAGCCTTACAACATAAGCCTCACATGATAGAGAGAATGCTGTTCAGTTTCAAAATAAATTTTATTGAAAAAGGTACCGGAATAGCGTTTCCTGAAAGCTATTGGAAATACGAACGGCAATATTACAGGTGGTTTCATAAATTGCTAGAAGCTCCATTAGCAATATTTTTTCTGGAAGATGATGATAGCCGTTTTTATACTCTTGCAGGAGACTTACTTGCAGATAATAAACTAGAGGTGAAGGGCGACGGGGAGAAGAAAAAACTGATAGCTTTTAATAGTGATTTGATGCAAATAATAATGCACCGGCTGTTTGATGCTTGTTGCTGGTTGTTGATATTCTGTCATGGAAGCGGGTTTAATCCAAAAATTTATATCGAAGCAATTCTTGCTGATCTGGACCTTCCACTTACTTATCAGGAAGTAGAAAAAGGATTTCTCAGAGATTTGGAAAGAGGACACTTTTCACACTTTCATTAGTCGTTTGGTAAATTGAACACTACAATTCCCTTTACTGATACATACTATTAAAAAATGGCTGGCATTCCAATAATACCAGCCATCAGTCTCAATAAGAAACCTATTTTATCCTAACCGGCACTCTCAGGTTTTCCCATTCAAGTGCAAAACCATTTTTATCAATCACATATTTCATTCTTTCATTAAAAGTAGCGGATTTTTGAGGTTTTACTGTAACACGCAGTACGTCATTTGCAGGATCTTCAGTAGTGCTGCCATCCATTTTTATTCCCCACTGCCCGGTTTTTGAATTAAATATAAACACCCATTCCTTTTCTCCCGGGATAGCATACAAACTATACTTTCCTGCCGGCAAATTTTTACCTTCTACTTTAATGTCTTTGTCTGTTTCAAATATTGTGGCTTCATTTGCACCGGCTCTCCACACCTTATCATAAGGAACCAGGTCTCCCCAAATTTTCCTTCCTTTAACCGCAGGACTGCTATAATTAATGGTAATATTAGCACCCATTACTTTTCCTTTTGCTGTTTCCGGCGGGCTCGGCCTTTTTGATTTATCTGCCTGAGCAAAAATTAATGAAGTCATCAACATTCCCACAAAAGCTAACAGAATGCCTTTTGGAATAATAATCTTTTTCATTTTAAAAAATTTAAATGTTTAAATAGATTTTTTTTAATGATTAAAATTAAGGATTTCTATAAAGCATAAGAATGATTTTTTTACAAAAGCGAAAATTCGCCAGGCAAAAAATTACAACATGTTGTTTTTTAAAACACGATTTCGCCATATTTCTTGCTTTGCTGTTATTTTTTTTAATTTTCTCAAAACAATTTCCCTTGTTCACCCGGTCGCCTGAAATCATCTGTATTTAATTTCCACCTGTCTTCATTCATCCGATATAATTTTCCATATTTTTTATATTGTTGACTTACCAATTCAGCAATACTTCCTTCACCACGCATTCTAAGCCCCCAGCGGGTGTCATTCACTTTCCCATTATGACTTTGCTCGATAAGATGCCAAACTTTATCGGCCCTGTCAGGAAAATTTTTGTACAGCCAATCATGAAACAGTAATTTAATGGCACCATTTAAACGAATAAAAGTATAAGCGGTAAATTTTGCACCCGCATCACTTGCTTCTTTCATGATCCTTTGCATTTCATGTTCGTTTAATCCGGGTATCATTGGCCCCATCATTACGCCCATATGCACTCCTGCAGCGCTCAATTCTTCAATTACTTTTAAACGTTGCCGGGCTGTTGCAGTTCTTGGTTCCATCACTCTTCTAAGATCTTCATTAAAAGATGTAACAGAAACCATTGCAGAAACCAATCTTTTTTTAGACATCTCCTGCAAAATATCTTTGTCTTTTATAATCCATGAATTTTTGGTAAGAATACCGACCGGCTGATTAAATTGATTACAAACCTCAAGAAGACTTCTTGTAAGCCTGTATTTTTGTTCTGCCGGTTGATAGCAATCGGTATTTCCACTCAACATAATAGGATGAGGATCCCATTTTGGATGCATCAATTGTTTTCGCAGCATTTGTGCAGCGTTGATCTTCACAATAATCTTTCTTTCAAAATCAAGTCCGGCACTGTAGCCCCAATATTCATGCACATTCCTTGCATAGCAATAAATGCAACCATGTTCGCAACCTGCATAAGGATTCATGCTGTACATCATTCCAAGATCGGGGCTATCAACTTTATTTACAATAGTTTTGGCTTCCTGTTCCAGGTATTGAGTTGCAGTATTTGCCTCTTCCCAATCATCAATCGATTCAATTTCTTCTTTTGCCTGTTCATTTTTCAAAAATTTATTTCTTGTATTAAATTGTGCTCCCCGCCCTGATAAATATTGTTGCTCTTCCTCTTTTTTTTGAGGCGCCACTTTAAAATGGTCTTGTTTTAATTGATTGTTCATTTTTTTAAGTTTTAAAGATCTGTATCCGAAAAAATTAAGTAAATAATTCGCCTTGTTTAGTCATAACAGGTGAATTCATAAATTCAAACCGGTGTGCAACCTGATAACTTCCTACCGGATGAAAACCATTCATGCTACTTTCAACCTTCCTTTTTAATAAAACAAATCCATTTGCAACAAAACTTCCGGTAAAATGCCGGTGATTATATTCAAGCCATGCTTTTTCATATTGCCACGGTAACAATTTTCTTGCTATGGTTAGATAAAAATCATCTATATAATGCGGCTTAATTTCTTTATCCATTGTTATTAATCCCTGTATGCATTTTAATTTCGTCACTAAATTTTGTACCTGCTGCTTTGTTTCAACATTTATAAATATGGTGTGACTGGGAAAACTTCCATAATTTTTTAATTTAACCTGGAAAGTATTATACCCCTTACTGATGTTCTTTAAGTGATTTACAATACGTTCTTCTATCATTTGAAAATGAATAAAATTTACCAGCAGCATCTGAGGTTTTAAATAAGTTTCGGATGTTTTATATTTCTCTGTAAATTCTTTCTTCAACATAAGAATGTTGTCACAGATATTGTCATTTGGAGTTAACACAATCTGATACTCATTATACTGATATCCATTAGCATTCAAGTTTGATTTTGCAATCATATTGTTTTCGTTAATAATTTTAGTGTAAAAATACTAATATTTTTAGTAAGTTAATAAAAATTCCTCTGTGCGAATTGTTGAAAAAAAAGAAGAGTTAAGAAGTGTAGCATCAATAGATGAAACTGCATTAATTGCTGGAAAGAGCGGTTGAAATCAGGAAAACATGGACTGTATGCGCTTTTAAAATAAAATGAATATTTCATCGTTCTTACAAGGAATCACAACCTTATCCCCTAAATGAATATTATTAACACAGGCAAAAACTGTAAAAAACTAACTGTTTTATTGTTTTTTACGATTTTTTTGTTCCTAATCAACAATGACGTTTCTGCGCAGATTCTAAATGATCAGGAAGATCTCCAGATTGATCCAAATTCTTTAAAAAATGCATCTCCTTCCGATTTAATGAATTTATTAAAGGATTTTAACCAGCAAAATAAAAAGCCGGGTGAAGACATTCACAAATCTTCAGATATAGATTTGACAAACAAAAATATAATCATAAAAGACAGCACTCAGAAAGATAATATTAAAAGTAGTTTGTCTGGACCTGAGTCTGTTTATGGAATTAATATTTTTCAAAGCAGCCAGATAATGCAACTTTCACAATTATCTACACCGCCGGCCGATTATCCGATTGGCGTAGGTGATCATATTATTGTTTCTCTCTGGGGTGGTGCGGATTTTGAACAGGATTATATCGTTGGACGTGACGGAACTATTTTCCCGCAGGGTTTGGGGAAAATAACGGTTCAGGGATTAACTTTTGCAAATGCAAAATCAATTATTTACAACCGTTTTAAAAAAGTGATTCCTCTTTCTACGCAGGTTTCTGTTACGTTGGGTCAGCCGCGTTCAATTGTTGTACAGGTTTCAGGAAATGTAGGAAACCCGGGACCTGTAGTTGTTTCAGCGTTTACAAATGCTTTAAATATTGTGGCAATGGCTGGTGGAGTTACACAATATGGCAACATGCGCAATATCCTTATTTCCAGGAACGGAAGAATTATTGATTCAATAGATGTATATAAATATTTAAGTACCGGTGATTTTGGCAAACATCTTTACCTGGAAAATAATGATTTTGTGATCGTGCCTTTTTATGATAAAAAAGTACTCGCAAGCGGGCAATTTAAAAGACCCATGTATTACCAGTTAAAGCACGATGAAGGTTTGTTATCCTTATTAAAGTTTACGGGCGGATTTACTTCTGATGCTTATGCTTCTGGTGGAATGATTATAAGGAATGTAAATGAAAAGCAAACCATTAAAACGGTAAATCTGAATGCCATCGGTCTTTTAGCAGATGGCGAAACAACCGATGAAAAGCTTTTTGATGGCGATATGGTTGTGGTAAATCCGATAAATCCGGGGTTAAGCAATAAAGTGATTGTAAAAGGAGAAGTTGCTTATCCAAATGTGTATGAAGTGCGAAAGGGCGATCGCTTGTTTGATGTGATCAATCGTGCCGGCGGCGTTACTCCAAATTCATTTTTAGAGAGGGCTTACATTTATAAAGGCGCCGGCGATTCGAGTAATTTAAAGTCAGATAAAATCGATGTGAGCCTTTCAGATTTGAATAAAAACCTGCAAAGCAAATACAATATTCCGATAGAAGCAAATGATGTGATTGAAGTTTTTAATAAAAATCAATTTGCTGATGCGCAACTCATTACCATCGAAGGCGAAGTGCGCAAGCCCGGGAAATACCGCAAATATGGCGGGATGACCTTGAAAGATCTTTTATACTTTGCAAATGGCCTGAAACCATCTGCAGAATATGGAAGTATCGTAATTTCCAGCATCGTCGATATCGACTCTTCCCAAAGAGGAATAAAGCCAACAAAAACTGTTGTTAAAACTTATTCGATTCGTCAAAACCTTGATATAGATTCCATTACCGAAAATGTTTGGCTCAAACCTTATGACCAGGTTTTTGTAAGACGAAATCCTACATTTCACTTACAGGAAAATGTAAAAATCGAAGGACAGGTTTTGTATCCGGGTACTTATCCGAAATTAACTGAAAAAGAACGTTTATCTTCTTTTCTGCAAAGAAGCGGTGGATTGAACGCCAATGCAGATGCAACTGCCGCAATTCTGTACCGGATGCGTGATACCACAACACGTAATAATCCTTCACTCTCTATAAATCGCACGAAATATATAAAAGATGCTAACGGGCAAATAATTGATAGCGTGCTTTTTAATCCTTCAGAACCAATCAGTATTGATCTGCAAAAAGCAATCGCCGAGCCGGAGTCAAAATACGACATGGTGCTTCAAAGTGGCGACATTATTTACATTCCTGAAACAAACCCGGTGGTAAGTGTAAAAGGTGCAGTACAGAACCAGTTAAAAATGTATTTTGATAAAGAACATACACGTCTTGGCTTTTATATTGATAAGGCCGGTGGCTTTGCAGAAAGACCATGGAGAAAAAGAATTTATGTAACGCATGCAAATGGTAAAAGTGAGAAAACAAAGAATTTTGGAATCTTCCATTTTTATCCGAGAGTAAAAGAAGGAAGTGTGATCAATGTGCCTGTAAAGCCACAAGGGAAGGGTTTTTCATCAATGATTACGCAAGGACTTGTAACTTCTATTCCTTTGATGATGGTTTATTTACTCACCAAACTGAAATAATTTTATGACTTCACAGGAACTGACGATAGAATTATTTACCAGGATAAAAAAACATAAATTCATTATTACTTTCACTGCCTTGTTTTTCATGGCACTGTTCACAATTTATGCGTTAAAAACGCCCGTTACTTATACATCAGTATCTACTATTTTTCCATTAACAGCGAGCAGCGATAACAACGCAACCAGTTCTGCATTGAGTGCTTTATTTAGCGGTGGAGATAATACAAAAGGATTTTCTGATGATGCTTCTGTGAATATTATAGAACTGGCGCTGAGCCGCACTACAAGGGAAGAAGTTGCATCAATGAAAGATTCTTCCACCGGCAATAAAACAATTGCCGAACTGCTCATCTCTGATATAAATAAACACCGCAGCTTTTTGGAACCGAAAATAAAAAGCCCGGCAGATGAAGCAGCTAGGATTTCAATAGCAGCAAATATTTTCAAAAATACCTTGTCAGCTTCCATCAACAAAAACAATAGTTTTGTTCTAACCTATACAGGTCGTAGCCCAGAGTTGGTTAGAACAATCAGTTATGGGTTTATTAATAAAATTTCAACATTTTATATCGATCTCAAACGCGAAAAGGCAAAACGCGATTTTGAATTTGCCAGTGGAAAAGTAGATTCTCTGAGAAGGGTAATGCATTCAAAAGATAACCAGATCATCGCTATTGATAAAAGAACTTTATTTACCAATACTGATAAAATGGAATTCAGGGTTCCTACAGAAAATCTGATAACGGAAAAGCAAATGCTACGCCAGCAATACGCAATAGCAGTTGCAAACCAACAAAATTCAGCTTATAAATTACAAAAGGCAACGCCGGTAATGCAAGTCTTAGACAGGCCGGAGCCGCCATATGATGTACAAAAAAAATCTCCAATTATCTATAGCATCATTGGTTTCTTTATTGGTCTAATTATTAGTATTGGTTACTTTTCCATCAGATCACTGATAAAATACGGCAGATCAGAAGCGCGTAAAGCTATTTATGGCGACAAGATTTCTCAAAATAAAACTCTGCCGCTTAGAGTTTCCTAGTTTACAAATGGCCTTATTTTCGTTTATGCTTTATCGTTAGTATCTAAATAGTTTCCCTGCAATAAACGAACAAATAATTAAGAATCCTGTTTTCAAATAAGCTTGAAATTTGCGGAAATATTCTTTTAAATTTTAGTATAGATATTTACGTTTACATGGCCGTTACTAAATGCCTGGTCGCAGTAAACGAACAAATGGCGAACAATTCTGTTCTTAAAATAGAATTTAAAATTCAGAGAAAAATTTAAAAGTCGCCTTTCTGTGATTCTGCAAAATATTTATGAAAATAAGGAATGGTTTCGATCCCTTTATTAAAATTGGTAATACCATATTTTTCATTAGGCGAATGAAGATTATCGCTATCCAAACCAAAGCCCATAAAAATTATTTTTACACCAAGTTCTTTTTCCAGAATGGTCGATATCGGAATGCTTCCTCCTCCCCGAACGGGAACAGGAGTTTTGCCAAAAGTAGTTTCTATCGCTCTGGTTGCGGCTTTATATCCTTTGCTGTCTATTGGCGTAAGATATGGTTCACCACCATGATGTTCAAATGCTTTTACTGTAACCGATGAAGGAGCAATGGAAGTAAAATAATGAAGCAGTTTTTTTGTCATTTTTTCAGAAGATTGATTGGGAACCAATCGCGCAGAAATTTTTGCGGTGACTTTTGAAGGTAAAACGGTTTTTGCACCTTCGCCCTGATATCCACCCCAGATGCCATTCACTTCCAGTGTAGGCCTGATGCCGGTTCTTTCATTGGTAGTGTATCCTTTTTCACCCCATAATTCTTTAATGCCTATTTCTTTTTTATATTCATTTTCATCAAAAGGAGCCTGAGCCATTAGGGCTCTTTCTTTTGCCGGAACTTCCACTACATCATCATAAAAACTGGGAATGGTAACATGATTATTTTCATCATGACAGCTTGCAATCATTTTTGCTAAAACTGTAATCGGGTTAGCAACAGCCCCACCATAAGTTCCACTGTGCAAATCTCTTTCAGGCCCCGTCACTTCTACTTCTATATAAGATAAGCCGCGAACGCCGATATCCAGCGAAGGTGTTTCCATACTCAGCATAGAACTATCACTTATTAAAATCACATCCGCTTTTAAAAGCTCTTTATTTTGTTCAACAAATTTCCCCAGATTGGGTGAACC
>DATILZ010000519.1:0-20243 GCA_035475995.1 Hanamia sp.
CATTTGTTAATTTTAAAACATAATACAGCAAATACACATTTATTGCCACTCCAATTATGGAAAGCGATAGAAGAAGCAGATACAGATCGTGTAATAATGCAAAGAGGAGAATTGCAGTAAAGCGCAGGATCAATGAAACCAAATTCCAACCTGCTTCAAACCTGAGTTTTTGTTTAATATCGAGCAAAACCCCAACCGGCGTTATTACGGCAGTAGAAAAAAGCCAAAAGACCAGGTATTGCGACATTTTCCCCGCTGCCATCCATTGTGGGCCAAACACAAACACAAATATTTGTTGGCCGGCGAATAGCAAAATAGTAACCGGAATTATTCCCATAAAAAATCCAAACCACACAATTTTTTTGATATAAATTTTTAATGAAGCATTGTCCAGATGACTAGCCTGCTGCAGGAAAACCTGTGAAATCGCTGATTGATACAAACTAGCAGAGGCATTTAAAATGCGTGTTGAAAGGGTATAATATCCCGCGTTGACGCTGCCAAAAAAATATTTTACAAATAAAACAATGCTATTCCTGGAAATGCTGCCAATGAGAGAAGAGAGAACGCCATATTTCGGAAAGTGTTTGTACTTGCGTAAATATTTTTTAACCAGAGAGAATTGCATCAATGCTAAATCGAAATGTTTGAACGAAAACATCAGGTATAATAAGCCAGCGAACTGGCCAAGAATAAATCCCAGTACCAATCCAAAATGCCAATGAAATTGAATAATAAATAACAGGGAAAATAATGGAATAGCAATAGCCTGAATGATCCTGCTTATGTTTAATTTGCGATAATCTTTTTTCCTGTTGAACCATGCATTTAAAGGCAATACAATTCCATAAGCGATCAAACTGAATGGCAACAACAGATACATAGAATTAAAAAAATAAGAAATTACAAAGCTTATTGCAAAAATGATAATCGCAAAACAAAAACAGATGAAAAAAATGGAATGCACAATTTCCAATGCCTCCTTATCTTCTTTTGGAAAAAAAACGGTTACCTCCAGTTTTAAAGTAATGATTTCAAGAAGTATAAAAACGATTGACGAAAAAATGCCAAAGAATGCATAATCTGCGGGAGAATAATAGCGCGGAAGGATCAGCGAAAAAAGTAAATTCAAAATTTGTACCACGGCCAATCCCGAAAATAATTTTACAAATCCTGAATAAAAAGAGGGTAAATTTTTCTCACCAGCCATTATGCTAAATTAAATGAATTGACGTAAGGTTGCCAACCTTTGGAACAATTTTAAAAAGTAAATGAACGTTGAAAGGTTGGCAACCTTAAACTACTTTGGAAATTAGATTCTTTACTAAAGTAATGATTATTTTTGCTTAATAAATTATACAAATGTCAACATTTGAAACCATCATTATCATTTTATTTCTTGTTTTGCTGTTAGCTTTCATCTGGATTCTTACTGAGGTTTCTGCAATGAAAAAAGAGCTGGATGAGAGAAAAAGTAATGAGCCCGATATATTAAAATTGAGGTTGCAGGCTTATGAGAGAATTACTTTATTAACGGAAAGAATTGCATTGCAGAATTTATTGTCGCGCAATACAAATTCAGGATTGACCTGCCGCCAAATGCAGATGACGCTTATAGATTCTATCAAGCAGGAATATGATTACAATATCAGCCAGCAAATTTATGTTTCTACCGAAGTTTGGCGTGCGGTAAATAACTTAAAAGAACAAAATATTTACATCATTAATCAGCTTGCATCCACACTTCCTGCGCAAGCTTCTGGCATGGATCTCAATAAACATATTGTTGATTATTTAATCAATAATTCCAATGCTTCGCTGCATTCTATTGTGCTCGATGCTATAAATTTTGAGGCTAAGAAATTAATGTGAAAATGTGAAGATTGAAAAATTGGAAAATGAACCATGAAAAAAATAGTAACCGATTCAGGAATAGAAATTAAAAAAGTATATTCTCCTGGAGATTTACCCAAAGATATTTCTAAAGAAATGCCTGGAAAATTTCCATTTACCCGCGGTGTACAAGAGGATATGTATCGCGGCAAATTGTGGACGATGCGGCAGTATTCCGGTTTTAGTACTGCCGAAGAAAGTAATAAAAGGTATCATTATTTAATTTCTCAGGGGGTAAGCGGATTAAGCGTTGCATTCGATCTTCCCACTCAAATTGGTTACGACAGCAATCATCCTTTAGCCGACGGCGAAGTAGGAAAAGCAGGAGTTGCGATAGATTCAATAGAAGACATGGAAGCGTTATTTGCCGGAATAAAATTAAAAGATGTTTCCACTTCGATGACCATCAATTCCACCGCTTTTATTTTACTCGCTTTTTATGTTGCTATTGCAAAAAAACAAGGTGTTGATCTTTCGCAATTACAAGGTACCGTTCAAAATGATATTTTAAAAGAATATGCCGCTCGTGGAACTTATATTTATCCACCGAAACCTTCCATGCGCATCATCACAGATATTTTTGAATGGTGTAGTAAAGAACTTCCAAAATGGAATACCATTTCTATTTCCGGTTATCATATCCGCGAAGCCGGAAGCACTGCCGTTCAGGAAATTGCTTTTACATTAAGCAATGGAAAAGCGTATGTAAAAGCGGCTTTGGAAAAAGGATTAGATATTAATGTTTTTGGAAAAAGATTATCTTTCTTTTTTAATTCGCATAACAATCTTTTCCAGGAGGTGGCGAAGTTTCGAGCAGCAAGAAAAATGTGGGCAAAAATAATGAAAGATCTTGGCGCAACAGATGAAAAAGCAATGATGATGCGCTTTCATACGCAAACAGGAGGAAGTACGCTTACTGCGCAACAGCCATTAAATAACATAAGCCGTGTTACTTTACAAACGCTTGCCGCAGTGCTTGGAGGCACACAAAGTTTGCATACGAACGGTTATGATGAAGCGCTGAATTTGCCAACAGAAGAAGCGGCGCAAATTGCTTTGAGAACGCAACAAATTGTGGCTTTTGAAAGCGGCGTTGCTGATACTGCTGATCCTTTGGCAGGAAGTTATTTTGTAGAAAAACTAACAGATGAAGTAGCGCAAAAAGCATGGGAAATAATTGAAACAATTGATGCGTTGGGCGGAAGTGTGAAGGCGATTGAAGAAGGTTTTATGCAAAATGAAATTGCGCAAAGTGCTTACAATTATCAGCGAAATATTGAAACAAAAGATAAAATAATTGTTGGAGTCAATTCGTTTATTTCAGACAATGAAATTTCGCCTCCTTCTTTTAAGATTGATGATAATGTCAGGCAGGTTCAAATAAATAAGATAAAGGCCTTGAAAGAAAAAAGAGACAATGATAATGTGAAAGATTGTTTACAAAAAATTGAACAGCATGCAGCGAATGGCAAAAATTTAATGCCTGTTGTAGTTGATGCGGTTGAAAATTTTTGCACGCTGGGAGAAATTTCTGATGTGCTTAGGAAAGTTTTTGGGGAATATAAACAATGAGTTAAAAAAGGGAATTAAAAAAGGGAGTTGATTTTTTATGAAATGCATTTTTATTTTTCTTTTTATTTGCGCTGCAAACCAAAGCCAGGCACAAAAATATATTTTGCTCGATAAAGCGATGTCACAACCTGCATTTTACACCAATCAAATTTCTGTTTCCGAAAAATCTAAAGGTTTTTTTCCGGTAGAGAAAAAAGAACTTCCAAAGTTTATTCTGGCTTTGGAGGAAATTGCAAAGAGATTGTCATCAAAAAAAATTGAGGGGAAAGCGAAGCAATACCAGATCGGTTGTATCAAATTTACCGGCGACGCCTTTCCGCTTGCCAATGGAGAGCGGTTGGATTATGTGCTCACTTCTACCTGCGATGGAATAAAGGTTTCCATGCACCTGGTTGATGCTAAAATCAACAATGAAAACAATGCTTATTTTGTAAATACCTGGATAAAATATATTAAGAATACGCTAAAGCGTGCCAACGCTAAAAAACAGTAAAACAACAAATACTGCAGATTCTTATTTCCTTCTAAATTTTGATTAAGAAAAGAACCTACCTTTTAATTGGTTTTATTTTTAAAAACCTTAATTTAGATTTTTATATAGTTGTTTAACTAACTAAATTTTTATGCTACACAAAAGAAATATCAACAAGGTAACAGTTTTGGGAAGCGGAGTAATGGGAAGCCGCATTGCCTGCTTGTTTGCAGGAATTGGCGTACAGGTTTTATTGCTCGATATTCCGCCAAAAGAATTAACTGAGGCAGAAAAGAAAAAAGGTTTATCTGTTGATAATCCCGTAGTAAAAAACCGGATTGTAAGTGAGGCATTGGCAGCGGTAGTAAAATCTACGCCTTCGCCGCTTTATACAAAAGAAAATTTAAAAAATATTACCACCGGAAATTTTGAAGACAATATGAAAGATATTGCTTCTACTGATTGGATTATTGAAGTAGTGGTAGAAAGGCTGGATATTAAAAAGCTCGTTTTTGAACAGGTTGAAAAATTTCGCAAACCTGGTACGCTCGTCACTTCCAATACGTCAGGCATTCCGATTCATCTGATGACAGAAGGAAGAAGCGATGATTTTAAAAAGAATTTTTGTGGTACACATTTTTTTAATCCGCCAAGATATTTACGGCTTCTTGAAATCATTCCTACTGAATTTACAGATAAAAGCGCTATTGATTTTTTAATGCATTACGGTGATTTGTTTTTGGGCAAAACGACTGTTTTGTGTAAAGACACACCAGCTTTTATTGCTAATAGAATTGGTGTTTTTAGCATCATGTCTATTTTTCATTTAATGGATAAACTGGATTTGAACATTGATGAAATAGAAGCGCTTACCGGAACGATCATTGGCCATCCAAAATCTGCAACTTTCCGTACTGCTGATGTTGTAGGAATTGATACTTTGGTAAAAGTTGCGATTGGCGTTAAAGAAAATTGTCCTGAGGATGAAGCGAAAGACATTTTTACCATTCCTGAATGGTTACAAAAAATGGTTGACAAAAAATGGCTGGGAGATAAGACAGGACAAGGGTTTTTTAAGAAAATAAAATCTGCTGACGGGCAAAAAGAAATTCTAACTCTTAATTTAAAAACATCCGAGTACGAACCACGGCAAAAACCAAAATTTGCCACTATTGAAATTGCAAAACCAATTGATGATCTGAAAGAAAGATTGAAAACATTATCATCAGGAAAAGATAAAGCAGGTGAATTTTACAGGCAATTTCATTATGCCCTTTTCTCTTACATTTCTAATCGCATTCCTGAGATAAGTGATGAGCTTTATCGCATTGATGATGCGATGAAAGCAGGCTTTGGATGGGAACTTGGGCCTTTTGAAGTATGGGATCTTTTAGGGGTGAAAGAAACTGTGGAAGCAATGAAATCCTCTGGATATGATGTTGCATCATGGGTAAATGATTTTATTGTGAAAGGGAATAATTCTTTTTATAAAGTTGAAAACGGAAAACGTTTATACTACGACGTTAGTACCAAAAAATATTTTCCACTTCCTGGTGGAGATTCGTTTATAATTTTAAGTGACTTAAAAGAAAAAACCGTTTGGAAAAACAGTGCATGCAATCTGTCTGATTTGGGCGATGATGTAGTAGCTCTGAACTGGAATACAAAAATGGGAAGCATAGGTGGAGAAGTTTTAGAAGCATTGAATAAATCGATTGCGATAGCAGAAGAAAAATATAAAGGTCTTGTAATAGCAAATGAAGCTGCGCAATTTAGTGCAGGAGCAAATGTAGGAATGATTTTTATGCTGGCTGCTGAGCAGGAATATGATGAACTCGATATGGCGATTCGTTTGTTTCAAAACACGACGATGAGAATCCGTTACTCATCTATTCCGGTTGTTGTAGCGCCACATGGACTTACTTTAGGCGGAGGATGTGAAATTTGTTTGCATGCAGATAAAGTGCAGGCGGCGGCCGAAACTTATATCGGTTTGGTAGAAGTAGGCGTGGGTTTAATTCCCGGCGGCGGCGGCACCAAAGAATTTACATTACGTGCTTCTGATGCCATTCAGCATAATGAACCGGAAACCATTCCATTACAGAACAGATTCATTACAATTGGAACAGCAAAAGTTTCCACATCTGCTTTTGAAGCTTATGATTTAGGAATACTAAGGAAGGGCACAGACGAAATTTCTATGAATCAATCAAGACGAATTGCGGAAGCAAAAAGAAGTGTTATTGATATTTTCGATGGGGGATATACAATGCCTGTTCAACGGACAGATATAAAAGTTTTAGGCCGGTCAGGACTGGGAATGTTGTATGCCGGTATCAATGGAATGTATCGTGGAAACTACATTACCGAATACGATGTGTTTATTGCAAAAAAGCTGGCGTATGTTATGTGTGGCGGCGATTTAAGCGAAGCAACTCTTGTGAACGAACAATATTTATTAAACCTGGAAAGGGAAGCCTTTTTAAGCCTTTGCGGCGAAAAGAAAACCTTGGAAAGATTGCAAAGTGTTTTGAAAAGCGGCAAGCCGGTGAGGAATTAATTTCTTTAAAAAATTTAATTAAAACAAAACTTAAATAATTCTGCCGATACTGCTTTTTATAAATCTGGCTAATATTTATCAGTTCCTGAAATTGTCATGCACCGAAAGTGTACCTCATTTAAAAAAATATTCATCAAAAAATTTTGAATCATCAAAAGGCGTATTATATTTGCATTCCCTAAAGCACATTAAAACAAAACTTACACACTTCAATCACACTTTACAGTGGCATAATTCCCATTTCTGAATTGACTTTCCTCCAAATCCTTCGAAAGATAATCATCCCATTTTCTTTGAGTTAAACCGCTGTTTAATTCCTTCCATCCTTTGTAATTACCTCATTACACTTTTTAATCAAAGAAAAATTATCTTGTTATGAGGAATGTTATCCTTTCTGTTTTTGGATCATTGAATTTCAGTATAAGCGGTTCAAAAGCGGCGTGCAGGCTCAAAAATCCTGCAATTACTCTTTTTTCACCTGCGGGAATTATTAAAAAACTATTACTGTTTGGTGTCCTTAATCTCATTGCATCTGCAACAGTTCTTGCTGACTATACCATTCCGCAGAATACGACTATTGATGCAAAAACCTTGACCGGACAATCAGGAGTATTAACTATAAATGGTACGCTTAATTTGACTCAGGATGTAATTTTATCCGGTTTTACCAGCGTAATTATAAGTGGAAATGGTCAAATTTATTGGAGTAAGAATTACAGCCTTACATTTCAGGAAGGCACATCTATTATAATTAACAGCCCGGCACTGGGATTGCAGCCAACTTCAGGTAATGGAAATGGTGCACAAAGATTGATTATTGGTAGTACTATTATTGGTGTATCAAGTGATAACGCGAGTGTTGGAGAATTTTCTTTCCAGGAATTTAATAGTCTTGGTGGCTTGCCTCAATATAATCTCCTTTCAAATTCTCCGGTTTGTGATGGTAATGCAATTTCAATGACTATTGCGCCCGTAAGGAGTGTTTCGACTGTAAACTATTCGTATCAATGGTCTATTTCGCCAGTATCTGGTTCATTTACTTATAACAAAACTAATACCTCTGTAAGCATTGCGCCTGTTCCTGGTAATTATACAGTTACCTGTGTCGCTACAGCGAATTCTTTTTCTACAACTAAAACCATCCAGATATCTGTGACTGCTGCCGGGAAGTGGCTCGGTAAAAACAATAACTGGAATGATGCAAGCAACTGGAGTTGCGGCATAATTCCAACAACGAAAACAAATGTAGTGATCCCGGTTTCAATTAATCAGCCACAGATTGTTTCAAGTGTTGCATCAGTGAATAATATCAGTATTGATAAAAATGCATTTTTGACAGTAAACGGTACTTTACAAATTGCCGGCACTATCAATAACAACGGTACTTTCGACGCAACAGCAGGAACTATTGAATTTATAGGCAGTGCTACACAAACAATCTCAGGTAGCTGGTTTTTAAATAAAACGATCAATAATTTAAAGATCAGTAATGCAAATGGATTAAATCTTTTTGCAACTGCAAATGACACATTAAACCTTACAGGATTACTATCTTTTAATGTAAGCAATGCAACATTTAATACCAATGATAATCTCACTTTAAAATCTACAGCAATTGCTACTGCAGCAGTTTCAGATTTGACAAACAATGGTATTCTGAAAGGAAATACGATCAGGGGAAATGTAATCGTAGAGCGTTATATTAATATTGGATCTTTATCGGGGCAGCACAATAAAGCCTGGGTAATGGTATCGACCCCAACACAAGGTCAAAGTATTAAAGAAACGTGGATGGAAAGCGGTAATAAAACTTCTACAGGATATGGTACCCAAATTACCGGAAATGGTATTGGATTTGACAGTTATTCTGCAACTCCGTCACTTAAATATTTTGATGATGCAAGCAATAACTGGGTTGGTATTACCAATACAAATTTGCCGGTTTTAAATTCTCTCGGTTATATGCTTTTTGTACGTGGGGACAGAAGTGTTGCTTTTCCAAATTTCAATAATACCACTCTTCGAACAAAAGGAACTTTAATAATGGGAACTACAACTCCTATAAACGTAAAAGCAGGCAAATTTCAATCTGTTGGAAATCCTTATGCCGCAGAAGTCGATATCAGGAAGATCCATAGCAGTGGTATAGTTACAGATGTGGTCATTTGGGATCCAACATTAACGATTGGTAGTCTGTTTGGCTTAGGCGCCTATCAAACGCTTTATAAAGTTGGGGAAAATTATGTAAATCTGTTTCCTTCTCCTTCATATGGGCCAGCGGGCAGTATAAACAACAATATAAAAAGTGGTCTTGCATTTTTTGTTCAATCTTTCCAGAGCGACGGGCAGATTTATTTTACAGAAGATGCAAAAGCTCAGCAAGCGGGTAAAGGAATTGCCATGAGACAACAAACAACTTCAAATGATCCTGTTAGCCTGCAGGCGAGTTTGTATGGAGTAGCTGCTGATGGTTCCTCTTTTATTACTGATTGTGCAGTACAGCAATTCAGCGACGGTTTCAGTAACGGCATTGATGCAAATGATACAAGGAAAATCGGTAACTCTTCAGAAAATCTTTCTATTCTTTCTCACGGAAATTCACTGGTAATAGAAAGAAGAAATTTACCGGTACAAACTGATACAATTTTCTATAATCTTGCCGGCGTAGTAAATCAAAACTATCGTTTTATTTTCAATGCTTCGGGTTTGGAAAACGCTGACGTTAATGGATTTATAGAAGATACTTATACCAAAACACGAACTGTCTTGAATATGGATGGAAATACTCAAGTTGATTTTACAGTTAATGCTGTTGCCGCTTCAAAAGCAGCCAGCCGCTTCAGGATCGTGTTTCAGGAAATGAGGGTAATGCCGGTAACTTTTACGTCGGTAAAAGCAACACAAAAAAATACTGCCATAGCGGTAGAATGGAAGGTGGAAAATCAAAGTAAGCTGAAGCAATATGAGGTGGAGAAATCTGTTGACGGAAGCGGGTTCAGTAAAGTTGTGACTATCGCAGTAGATAACAGCAGTGCTTCAGTTTACAACTGGCTTGATCAGAATGTTGTGGATGGATATAATTATTATCGCATCCGGAGTGTGGATATGGATGGTAAAACCCAATATACATCTATCGTGAAAGTACAGATTGCAAAAACATCTGCGCAAATCAAAGTTTATCCGAATCCGGCAACTGATGCAAAAGTTTCTTTAGAATTTACGAATTCGCCTGCCGGAGTTTATTATGCACGATTATTAAATCCACTCGGACAAACAATTGTTTCTCAAAAAATCATTCATCAGGAAGGCAGCAGTACCGAAACAATAAAATGGAATAATGCAACAGCGAGAGGAATTTATCAGTTGGAAATTACCAAGCCTGACGCACAGGTAGAAACCATAAAAGTGGTTTATTAAAACACATGCTTTGAATTACATAGGGAAATCTTCTTTTGTTTGAAAAAATAAAAAGAAGATTTTCCGTTTTTGTTGTTTTGCTGAAAAGAAAAGATCAAAGATCAGCAGAAGCTTTGCGAGCAATAACTACGTTATTTTAACTAAAAATGCCGGCAGTTTCATCATAAATTTACCAAATGAAACGATCCGGCTCCGCTGACCTTCCTTTACATTATGGCTATGTACCAAAATGGCTGGCAGAACGAATGTCGAAGCTCGGTTTTCTTATTACTGAATCTATTATTACCGAATATGGAAAAGAAGAAGTTCTTCGTCGTCTTTCAGATCCTTTTTGGTTTCAAAGTCTGGGAGCGGTGATGGGGATGGACTGGCATTCATCCGGAATTACTACTTCTGTAATGGGTGCATTGAAAAGTGCGATTAACCCACATTCAAAAGAATTGGGAATTTATATCTGCGGTGGCAAAGGAAAGTATTCCAAACAAACGCCTGCTGAATTGTTACAAATTGCTGAAAGTACGGGTTTGAATGGAAATGAGTTGGTAAGATGCAGTAAGCTGAGTGCAAAAGTGGATAACACTGCTGTGCAGGATGGCTTTCAATTATATACTCATAATTTTATTGTAACTAATACTGGTGAATGGACTGTTATTCAGCAAGGTATGAATCCTGAAAATAGGACTGCACGTAGGTATCACTGGCATTCTGAAAATTTAAAATCATTTATTGAAGAGCCACATACCGGTATTTGCGGTATTAATTTGGGAAATATTTTAAACCTTACAGCTACAGAAGCAAATACTTCAAGAGCTGGGATTCTGAATATTAGTACTCAGAATCCCCATGAAATAATTAGCGAATTTCAGCATTTAAAAATGCCTGCTCATCATGAGGTAAAAGCAGAAGATGTGAACCTGAAAAGATTGGGCGCTACGCTTTGGCTAGCTCATGAACAACAGCCAAAAGATTTTGAAGAATTGCTTTTGCTTCAGGGTGTAGGACCGCGCACGCTGCAATCGCTCGCATTGGTAAGCGAAGTCATTCATGGAAGCCCCGTTCGGTTTAAAGATCCTGCACGTTTTTCTTTTGCTCATGGTGGCAAAGATGGTCATCCGTTTCCGGTGCCTTTAAAAGTTTATGATGAAACAATTGGCCTCTTAAAAAATGCAGTGGAGAAATCAAAGTTGGGAAACACCGATAAAACGCAAGCTTTAAAAAAACTCCATGAGATATCTGCACATGCAGAAAAAGCTTTTGTTCCCAATAATAATTTTGATGCACTCATTCAAAAGGAGCGGGATGAATCGTGGAAATACGGTGGTAAGACCGTATTTGGGAATGCTAAACGGCCAAAAAAAGTAAAGAAAGATATTCAGTTAAAATTGTTTTGAAATAAAATTACCGAACTTTAAATTTCAGTAAAAGAACAAATAATCTCAGTTCCTGTTTTTTTTTTACAACAAACTTCCCCATATAAATCTTGCTTTTTGTTGCTGCGCTTCTTTGTTTTCATCGGCGTCATCACTGTAATACCAGTCTTTCGTCCGGTCTTTCATCAAGGCTTCGAGCTGTTTATAATCCATGCTTTTCTTTTGGCTTAATGGCTTTATTTCATTTTCATTCACACTGGTAACATTTACTTTCGTTGCAATCCATGATGTATAAAGCCTCGGAACGGTGATTCCTAATATCATTCCGGGAAGCCCGTGAAAAGAAGCCGGGCCGCCGGGAATCGTAATTTCTTCTGTGTAAAAAGCAAAAACATAAACGCTGTCAAAAATAATAGCTTCGGCTTTTCTGCAATTAAATCCTGCAATCATCCGGTTTTCGTTTGAAAGTTTCCAGTTTAATTTTGGAATAGAATCAGAGATCAATAAATTGGTACCGTAAATATTTTTTTGAATATCGCATTTGTCATTATTGTAATTATAATACCAGATATTGCTTTCCTCACTTTGATACCATCGTTTCACAAATTCCGGCATTTTATCTTCATTCCAATGGTCAAATTTGTAAATGCTTTTACCATGAGCAAAAGTATAAGTGTAATAAGCGGTTTTAAATTGTGGTAATTTATCTTTTATCATTTCCTCAAATGCATCACTGCCCATTGTCTTTTTTACATTTGCTTTCACTTCATATTCTATCACCGCTTTGTTGATAAAGTGTTGTGCTTCACTTTTAAAAAATAAAAAGAAGCTGATCAATAAAAAGAATATTTTCGTTTTCATCATTGTCTTAATTTTATTTGGTATTTGAACTTTTATTTTTAAAATTCCAGGTAAAACCGATTAAAAAATATCTTTTTAACCGGTCATTTCTTACTTCAGAATAAGTGCTTCCATAAAAATTTCTATCAATTCCTATATTTTGATCCAGAATGTCATTTACAGAAATGTAAGTGGTGAATTCATCGTTTTTAAAAGTTCTCTGAAAGCGTGCATTCCAGATATGTGTTATGAGGTTGGTATTTGTCTGAAATGTTTTTTGCCTGAAATAATAATCGTAATCCGTAGAAAGCGACCAGACTTTTTTCAGATAAATGGTTCCATGAAAACTCAAATCATTGGTATAATATTGAATTTTGCTTTTGTTTTCTGAAGTAATACTGCTGTTATAAGTAAAATCATTGCTGATAGAAAGTTCATATTTTTTTTGTTTTTCTTTGGATGCATACACAGTGATTTCAGGAGTTACGGTTTTAGAAACACTTATTTGGTTATTGATCATACCCACATATTTACTGTAATTGAATTGCGGATTAATTCCAACGCGCGTATCAATTTTCTTAATTTTAAATCCCATTCCTCCATATAAATAAGCCGAAATATTTCCATTCACATTTATTGGTTGTGTAATGGTTTTGCCTGAATCAATATTAATGATTTGATTATTGGTGATAGAATTATTGGTGAAATTAATTCCGGTGCCAAAATAGGAATACATGTCTTTTAAAAAGTTGTAGGTATTATGGCCGATTGAAAAACGGTTATTAAAAGAAGGTTTCAAATTCGGATTGCCGATGTATTGATTGTAATAATCATTGTTATTTTTCAATGGTTGCAATTGATTAATAGTAGGTTGCGTGGTATTTCCATTATAGCTGAAACGTATGCTGTGATTGGGCTTGTAGGTATAAGTTGCTGTTGCATTTGGATAAAAATTTACATAATTCCGGTCATAGTCTTTATTTAAAGTCACATCAGTTAATTGAAAAGCAGTAAAACCAAAACCTGCTCCTATATTCATTTTCAATTTTTTATTTGCAAAATTGACTTTAGCTGAAGGAATATTTTGAATGATATTTTGTTTGAAATTATTGGACAGGGAATCAATCACCGCATCATATTTATTGGAAACAGGCGAATAAGTATAAGATAATTGCTCATTCGTTCCATAATTATACGCAAGTCTGTAGCCGAGTTCCAACGAATAATCCTTGCTCAGTGGCTCTGTATAAATTACTGACGCCCCAATGTTTGTTGTATTCTGTTCGTAATTTTTTTTCTGATCCAGATCTTGTTTTCCGGCTGGTGATCCATCCAGGTAAGATTGATTTTCTGATTTCAAAAAAGTAAGCCCTTTATTATCCAGGAAATTCCAATCCGCTCTGACCGATAACGTTCTTCTCTTTTTATTAAACTTATGGTTGAATAAAATGTTTCCGGAAATCGCTGATTTATCACTGTTTGTACTCAGGTTTCTGTCGCTCGAGTTCTTTAAAGTACCTGTGTTTCCGGTACTTACAGAATGAACAATGTTATCACTTTGTGTATGATAAAAGTTGGTATTGGCAGCAATTTTCAATGTATTATTTGAATCTAATTTCAGATCCCAGATCCCTTTTAATTTAATATTATGTCGGTTTACATCATTTTCTGTGCTAGAATTTTGATTCAAAACAGAATCGCCAACCTGTGTTTGTGAAAAGGATTGTGTGTGGTTGGTGTATTGTTGGTTGTTGTATCTCGGGGTAAAATTAAAACTATATTTATCATCCCATTTGTTGAAATATTGTAAACCTGCGTTTACATTCGTCATAAAACCATTTCTTGAATCCACATAAGGTTCATCATCATTATTCCCCCCACCTAAAAACATAATGCTCCCATCATCAGTCATCTCAAGGTTCATATCACTGCCCCCATACTTTTCTTCATCCTGCCAGTTAATCCTGTCCTGTCCAGTGTTTCCGTTCAACAGGAAAGCCGATAATTTTCTTTTTCCTCTAAACGTGCTGAACATTACGTTGTCGTTATACCGGTTTTCAATATGCGCCTGTGGCCCGGCCGCCACATCTATTTTGCCAAAATAACCATGTTTTGCATTGTCTTTTAATTTTAGATTGATCGTCTTTTGTGTTTTGCCATCATCTATTCCCGTGAACTCTGCCTGGTCGTTTTTTTTGTCAAAAACCTGTACTTCCTTTACCGCGTCTGCTCTCAGATTTTTTACGGCCATTCCCGGGTCATCACCAAAAAATTCTTCACCATCAACCAATACTTTCTCTACCGTTTCTCCCATAGCTTTTATCTTGCCGTCTTTATCTACCTGGATGCCTGGTAATTTTTTTAATAATTCTTCTACATTAGCATTGGCGCTCACTTTGAAGCTGTCAGCAGTATATACAGTTGTGTCACCTTTGATATGCAACGGCGAACCTGATTTTACAATAATTTCTTTTAATAAAGTTCCTTTCGAAATTAATTTTATCGGCGGAATCTCTTCATCTTTTTGAACAGAAATATTATCGAGCAAATCGCCATAATATGGTTGTGAAGCCATTAAAATATAATTGCCTTTAGGTACATTTTTTAAAATAAATTTTCCGGAAGAATCTGTCCTCGTAAATTGATAAAGGATCGAATCTTTTGGTGTAATCAAAGAAACAACTGCATTATAAACGGGCTTATATTCATTTGCATCTTTTACCGTTCCTGAAATTTTTGATTGTGCGTTTGAGAAAAAAAACAACAAGAGGCTGATTGAAACGGTAAAGATATTTTTCATAACTTTTATATTTTAAGGATGCAGAAATAATATTAAAGTAGTTTTCTGAGAACGGGTTTTTATAAGATGCGTAAAAAAAATTATTTCACAAAAAAATGTTAACTAATTTTTTAGGTAAAGAAAAAATCAACTGTGACGCACTTTTCAGATCATTTTTTTCTATTCAAAAACTGAGTGTAACCTTAGCCGCAGCTTTTCTTCTCCGGCAATTTTGGGAAAACAATAAAACAACAAATAAGATGAATTTATATTGTCAATTTTTCTAAAGGATATGGATTCTTCTAAACCATTTCAGCTATTCATAAAGCTCTGCCAATCATATCTCTAAATCATGATCTGCCAAATATTTCTATTGGCTGCATCGCCCCAACCAGAGAATGATTTTTTCAGTGTTTCTATCAGTTCTGCATTGTTCACTTTTTTGCCTTTTAGCGGAGGCGCAATATCTTTTACGTTTACAGAATTCACTTCTACTTTCGTTGCATACCAGGTAGTATGTAAGCGGTTAATAACGAGGCCAAGTATCATTCCCGGTAAACCATTAAAGCTTTCAGGTCCGCCAGGAATCATAATTTCATCGGTATAAAAAGCAACAACAAAAACAGAATCCATAATAATTGTGGTAGCCCGGCGACAATTGAATCCTGCTATTTCCCTGAAGTCATTCGTGATCTTCCAGGTGGCATTTCTGAGACTATCCTCGACAAGAAATATTTTATCAAAAATATTTTTCTGTGCAATAAATTTCCCGGAATTATAATTACTAAAAACTATATTACTAGTGGCTGTACCGCCAAAAAAAAACGGTGATTTTGAATCTGTTTCTCTTCCCGGTTCATAAATGGATTTGTTATCTGCAAATTCATAATTGAAGAAAGAAGATTTGTATTCAGGATTTGATTTTTTAAACTGATCTGCAAATTCTCCTTTTATATCTGCCCAAACATTCGTACGTTTTTCAAATTCAATTTTTGCTTTTGAAATAAACTGCGTTTGTGCAAAAACACTTTTTGTACAAAATATAACAAGTGAAATAAAGACTATTTTTTTCATCTGAATATCATTCCTTTTGGTGCAGCAGAGCCGCCTTTGTTATTAAAATTATAAGTAAGTGTTATCAATCCATATCTTCCCAGCGTGAGGTAATTTCTTTCGACGATTGCATTTGGCTGAATGTTGCGGCTGTAGCCTTTATTCTGATCCAGGATATCATTGATGCTTGCCCGTAAAGTGAGCATATCATTTTTCAAAAGTTTCTTTTCTAAATAAGCATTCCAAAGAATCACATTGTTATTCCTGTCAAAAGCTTTTATCTTTTGCCTGAGATTAAAATCAATGTCAGAGCCGATTTCAAGCTTCCAGGGCAATTGATAACTTCCATTTAATGAATAATCAAAAGCCCAGTAATTAGTACCAGCTACCGTGCTGATACTTGATTTGGAAATACTGTATGATGGAATAATGGAAGCTGATAATTCAAAAACATTTTTCTTATTCGTTCTTGCTGAAAACCTGGTTGATATGTTTGTGCTGTTGGTTACATTTTTCAACCCGTTTACATAATTTCCATATTTTGAGAAACTGATATTTGGGCCAACGTTAATACTGATTTGGGTTTTAGGAATTTTCATTCCGATGCCTCCATAAAAGCTTGCAGAATAATTGCCATCTACATTTACATATTTGCTCGTCCTTTTTCCCAGGCTGTCAATTGTATAACTGCTGCTTATTTGATCTTTTACAAAATTTACATTGCCTCCGGCATAGATATAGCGTTGGTTCAGAACTTGATAATTGTTGTAGTTTAAATTAAAATTATTGCTGAACTGCTGTTTCAAATCCGGATTGCCGACAATGATGTTTAAAGGATCGCTGTTGTTTTTCAATGGCTGAATCTGGTCAATAGTTGGCTGTGAAGTACTGCCATTATAATTGATGCTCAAATTGCTGAACGAACTGAATTTATACCTGAAATTGGCACGAGGGAAAAAGTTGTAATAGTTGCTTTTGCGCGTAGTATCTTTTACCAGGTCAGTTTGCTGAAATGCTGTATTGGCAATGTTTCCACCAAAAGATGAAATAATTTTCTTTCCATTATAGAGGTAACTAACACCTGCAGTATTCGTGTTATAAATATATTTGAAATCATTGCTCAAAGAATCTACCAACATCGAATATTTTCCACCGACATCTTTATTATAACTTTCTATTTTCTGATTGCTGCTATTGTTGTAATAGGAATAATTAAATTCAAGAAAAGAGGTTTTAGAAATTGGTTCGGTGTAAGTAGCTTTTGCACCAATTATATTTTGAGAAACAACATTCACTTTATTTTGATCAGTAGTATCCGTTCTGAAGATATCGCCTGCATTATCATAAAAATCTGAACGGTTATTTAAAAATCCTTTACTGTCTGAACCGGTATATCTTTCATTAAAAGAGACAGAAATAGTACGTCCTTTCTTTTTAAATTTCTTGCGCCATAATACTGTTGAATTAAAACTATTGTTATCGCCATTTGACGAACTATTTCGCAGACCGCTGTTTACTAATTTATTTTCCTGGCTCAGCGCCTGTGAGTTATCTGTGCTGCTGCTGGTGCTGGTTCCGGTGCTTCCAAACGCATTCACTTTTATTGACGAAGAAGAATCCATTTGAATTTCCATAACGCCACTTGCTGTGTGCCGCAGTTTATTGGAATGTGTTTCGGCAGCATCACGATTATAATAAACAGAATCTGCAAGAATATTTTGAATATATGAATTGCCCCTGCTGAATGTATTCATTTTATTAAAAACATAATTTCCATTCGCATTGTATTTATCATTATCCCATTTATTTGAAAAATGTAAACCTGCTTTTATGCTTTCAGGCAAACCTTGTCCATAAGAATTTCCTGCACCTAAATCATCAGTTGCATCTTTGGTAATCATGATCGTTCCATCGCCAAATTCGATATTCGTATTATCAAATCCATAATTGCGGGAATCATTCCAATTCAGTCCTGTTTGATCGGTGCTGCTTGTAACTGCAAATGCTGATATTTTTCTTTTTGATTTGAAGGCGTTTATCATCGCCTGCCCATTGTAATATTTATCCAAGGCGCCTGCAGATAATTTTCCAAAATATCCATGCTTGGCATTTTCTTTTAATTTTAAATTGATGGTTTTTGTTTTTTCACCGTCATCAATTCCGGTGAATGTGGCCTGGTCGCTCTTTTTATCAAAAACCTGTACTTTATCAATGGCGTCCGCTCTTAAATTTCTTGTCGCCACTGTAGGGTCATCACTGAAAAATTCATCGCCGTCTACCAATATTTTTTGTACCTGCTGTCCTTGTGCAGTAATCTTTCCATCTTTATCGACCTGTATTCCAGGTAATTCTTTCAATAGATCTTCAACGTTTGCGTTTGGCTTTACATGAAAACTATCGGCAGTAAACTCTGTGGTATCACCTTTTAATCTCATGGCTGACTGGCGAATAATGATTGCCTCCAGTAACTTTGCTTTTTGAGTGAGATAGATTGTTTTAAAATCATAAGTTTCTGAAGCTTTCAAATCAATATGATCAATATAATCGCCATATTTTGGATAAGTAATTAAGACAAGATATTTGCCTGGCTTTAAATCAGCAACTTGAAAATTTCCGTTTTTATCGCTTCGCGAAAATTTTACCAGGGTGGAATCTTTTTGCCGTAACACAGAAACGACGGCGTTTGCCGGCTTTTCATTGTTTGTAGAATCAGCCAATTTTCCTTTTATAATGGCAGTTTGACAAAATGTAAATTGTGGTAACAGATACATTAAAATAAGGAAGGATAAAATTTTCTGCATCAGCGTTCGGATAAATGATATTGCAAATATGTTTCAACAATATCATTATATTGTAAAATTTCTTGGTAAGAGAATGTTAAGAGTTTGTAATGAAAAACTAAAAGACTTTACAATATGAAGCGATAAACTTTCGTCCTAAGAAGAGAAGAAAATGATTTTTAGGCAGAGGCAACAAAAGAACAAATAATGCGAATTCTTTTTTTATAAAAGAGAAATTTAAATAACTAAATAAGCATCAAAAACAAAAAAGGTTACCCTTTTTCGGATAACCTTATTAAAAGAAAACTTCAAGATGATGTATTGAATCGAAAGAAATTCAGGCGAAATTAAAATGGCGTTTTGCCATGTATCTGATCGCATGATAAAGTAATCTGCAAAATTTGTCCACCGCCGGGAGGCATGCCAAATCCCCATTCAGAAACATATAATTTTCCATCTGTGCCAAAGGTCATAGCTGTTGGAAGATTAAGTCCAGAAATAACTACCTGCCTCGAGCCAGATGGATCTATTCTTACAATATCTCCTGTTCCGGGAGTTGGAAATGGATTGTTTGTAAAGTTTTCCAATACATACATTCCTCCAGCCTGATCAAATGCCAATCCCAAAATTGCATTAAATCCACTCACACTATCGACTATTTGTCCATTCATGTTTATCTTATATACTTTTGACATCGTCATAGCCGGAAAGGTGGAAAGATTGCCCAGATAAAAATATCCGTTATTAAATGTTACTGCTGTAGGTACAATATGTCCTTCAACTGAAGATACATCAATCAGCCGGCTGATCTTTCCATTAGTTGAAATCCTGTCTATTTCGCCGTGATTGGGTTCTACTGCATATAAATCGCCATTAACATTGATCATGCTATACCAGGTGCCATCCGGTTCGAAATCATCTTCATTAGGATTAGCTACGGGATGGTTCTTTAAATAACTGCTGAGATTAGCAACCATATCCCATGATTTATTCGGTTTTACCTGAATAATTTCATTAGGAATTCCCTTTACACCATGTGAACAACCTGCTCCTCCAAATACTGCATACAATGTTTGTCCTACAAATGCAACATCTGCTACACCGCTGATGAGACTTCCCTGTGCCGGACTCGTCATGCTTGATGGCAAATCATCTACATAAGTGACACGCTTACCACTGGCATTGATTCTTGAAATGCGACTGCCGTCTGTACTTCCGGTATAAGGACCCACTGGCGGAATAACCTGGGTGCAGGTGGTCGTATTGGTACCACCAATCCCACCTTCTGCTACATAAAGTTGATTATCTGGCCCAAACTTTAACCCTCTTGGATTGTTTAAACCTGTTGCAAAGACCATCGATGTGCCGGTAATCTGGTCATTGCCATTGCAAAAATGAGTTCCATTTTTTTTACAGGCGGTAAAAAAGAGTATGAAAATTATCATTGCATTTAATAGTAAGATATTTTTTGTTTTCATTGCGTTGATTTTATTTTGAAAATAGAATG